>CACMAQ010000013.1:0-20940 GCA_902611715.1 uncultured Pelagibacteraceae bacterium
TGGTGAAATCACGGGAGCAGTAATTGTATTTTTGTATGGTAGATATTTATTTAAAGCTTATATTTTAAAACAATTCGGTGAAAGATTTAAAAAGTTCAAGGATGGTTTTAATCGTAATTCGATAAGTTACTTGCTCTTTATAAGAGTTATAGGTGGAGTTCCATTTGGAATACAAAATTTACTTCCAGCTGTCTTGGATATGAAGTTTAGAGACTATTTTATAGCAACGATCTTTGGTGTTATTCCCTGGGCATACATTTTAGTGAGTATTGGAAACGGAATTCAAAATATTATGGAAACGCAAAATTTTTCATCAAGTGATATTTTAAAAATTGAGTATTTACTTCCTGTTTTATTGATAAGTATAATTGTAATAGTTCCTGTAATTTACAAATTTATAAAAAAAAGATTTTTGGTTTGATTATAGGAAAATAAACTATAATCAACTTATATGCGCCGGTGGCTCAGCTGGATAGAGCACCAGACTACGAATCTGGGGGTCGGGAGTTCGAATCTCTCCCGGCGCGCCATTAAAATTTATGTTTAACAAATTATCAAATACACAAAAGGGAACCCTACTTGCATTCATTGGAGTAATGATTGTTACCCCAGATTCACTAATTATAAGACTCGTATCAATAGATACATGGAACCTTTTGTTTTATAGATCTCTGTTTCCTGGAACTGCATTATTAATTGGCTATTTTATTTTCTTCAGTTCTAGAGCTATCCCAGATTTTATGAGTATCGGAAAACCTGGGCTATTAAATGCAGTCTTAATAATGGGATCTAACATTACATTTATTTTAGCTTTAGCAAATACAGATGTCGCAAACGCTTTAATAATGATTAGTCTTGTTCCGATAATTGCGTCAATATTTTCATTTATTTTTATTAATGAGAAACCTCAATTGATCACCTGGATTTGCTCTCTTGGTTGTTTGATTGCTGTAATTTATATTTTCTATGAGTCATACGAGCTTAATCGATATCTTGGTGATTTTTATGGACTCTTATGTGCTGCTTTTGTTGGAGCAAGCTTAACTGTAATGAGAAGTTCGCCAAATATCAATTTTGTGCCCTCATATATATTAGGTAAACTTTTAACAGCTTGCGTAGCAGTATTCTTTGTTAATAGTTTTATAATTAATTCAACTGATTTAATACTTTTGTCATTAATGATAGTCACAGTAGGCGTATCTTTTGTATTTATAAGTATTGCACCGCAATTCATTAGTTCTCCTGAAGTGGGAATTTTCTTCTTACTCGAGACCGCCTTAGGACCTCTATGGGTATGGTTTTTTATCAGTGAAGCACCAACGCAAAAAACCTTGATTGGTGGCATTTTTATAATAACTATTATATTTATTCACTCTTACTATATGATTAAGAAAGAACGTTCAGAACGATTATGACGAAAAAATTATCAATTTTAGCTTTATTACTTCTTATCTCTTGCGCCCAACCGCAAACACAGCTTCCAGACTACAGCACAGCAATAACTGAAAAAGAAAGAGATATACAAAACCAAATGTTCGCTGATTCATGGCTTGATACGTATTTACCATTTTCAACTATGGGTACAGATATATTGTTCAGTGCTTCAGATCTATGTGCTGAGGATGACCGAATATTTGCTTTAGGAATGAATCTTGCGAATGAGTACTCGGCATATGAAACGATCCGTAAAGAAATAAATACAAGTCTTTCACTGGGATCAAAATTAAAAGTCGTGAGTTTAGGTACTAATTCGCCTGCAAGTAAAGCGGGCATCTTAGTTGATGATGAGATTTTAGAAATAGACGGTGAAAGCTTAATTCAGGGGGAAGATGCATTTAAATCCTATGTTGAAAAGATTGATAAAGACTACCAGAAATTATATGAATTCAAGATTCTTAGAGGTGATGAATTTAAAAATATAAAAATCAGAAGTGAACAAAGATGCCGTTTCAACTTTGTCATTGATCTTGATAACAATACTTTTAACGCTTTTGCAAATGGTGAGATTATGGTTTTCTCACTAAGGATGGCAAAGTGGCTGATACAAAATGAAACTGGAGCTGCAATTGTTTTCGCTCATGAATTGGCTCATAATGCCAATAAGCATGTTGCTGATAAAATTCAAAACGCAAACACAGGGGCGTTGCTTGGTTTATTGTTTGGAATATACGTCGGTCTGCCACAAGACATGATGGAAGTAGGTCAAAGTATCGGCGCTACAGCTTATTCAATTGAATATGAGAATGAGGCTGATTATCTTAGTATGTATATTTTAGCGCAAGCAGGCTACAACTTAGATAATGCTGTAAATTTTTGGAGAAGATTTGCTGTAGAAGTTCCTAATTCAATTTATTCAACTGGAGGAACTCATCCATCAACTGCAGAAAGATATGTCAGAATGGAGTCAACAATAAAAGAAATTAAAGATAAAATAAGTAAAGGTGAAAAACTTATACCATCTTATAAAAAGGAATAAAAATGAACTTAATTAACGGAGTAATATTTGTAATTATAATCTTATTGATCTTTTCTTTTGGTCTAAGCCTCTCTCTTGAGTTTTTATTCTAAGTAATTCTAAATTTCTTTTTGATTTTCTTTCGATCTCTTACTTTGCTTAGTGGTTGATAAGCTTGTTTGTGATGAGCTTGACAGTAGACAAATCCTTCATTCGTATTCCTTCCGCAGAATTTAAAATCTATTTCCTCTGGTTCTCCAAGTGGCCACCTACATAAGCCATCCTTAATATCTTGAAATGATGTTGGATTCATTGGCTCATCAATAACAGGTGAGATATCAATTACTTTTTGACTTTTTGATACATTTATTCTTTTCTTTCTTATTATGGATATTCCATTACTCTTGCTTTTCGAGGCCATTCTGCCCGAAAGACCTAACCTGTGTGCTTTACCAATTACCGCATTTCTTGTGACTTCACCTAACTCCGCTGCAATTCTGCTTGCTGTTAGACCTTCATCCCAAAGCTGTTTTAGCTTCTCAATTCGTTCATATGTCCAGGGCATAATTTCTCCTTAATAGATGGCAAATGTTACCACTACATTTTGATAAAATTCAATATAAATATACTAAATGTTGATATTATTGCTCAATCTGTGAGTATAAAAATTTATCTATAAATATCAGTTGAATAGAATAATTACTGAAATCTAAATATTAATGACATTTTAAGAAATTTAATTAAACAGTCGCTATGCAGTACAATCCAATAAGTATTATTACTTTATACAAAAAAGAAGTACAAAGATTTACTAAAATCCCACTCCAGACAATTGTTGCACCTGCAGCTACTAGTTTGCTTTTTATGGTAATCTTTACTACAGCGATTGGTTCTGTAAGAACTAATTATCCACTTGATAGTTTTAAAAGTTTTCTATTCCCAGGTTTGATAATGATGACCATCATTCAAAATGCCTTTATGAATAATTCCTCTTCCATCTTGATGTCCAAAGTGCAGGGCAATATTGTTGATCTCTTGATGCCGCCTCTCAATAATATTGAAATAATTTTAGCTTTTACTTTAGCTGGAATTACCAGGGGGATAGTTGTTGCAGTTGCTTGTGCTCTCATGATGTACCCTTTTGCTGATGTTAGTATTTATAATATCTATATAATTCTTATTTTTGCTATAATAGCTTCAGCAATCATGTCATTAATTGGAACTATTTCAGGAATATGGGCTGAAAAATGGGACCATCTTGGAACGGTAGGCAACTTTGTAATTGTTCCGTTGTCCTTTCTTTCTGGTACATTCTATTCAATAACTGTGTTACCAGGACCCATTCAAACGGCAAGTTTAATAAATCCATTTTTTTATATGATTGATGGTTTTCGTTATGGCTTCCTAGGTGTAAGTGATTCTTCATACCTTACAGCTATTTTTATATTATTAGTAATTTTTATATTTCTTATCGCGATAAATTATATGATGTTAAAATCAGGTTATAAATTGAGACCATAAAATGACTAATGTTCTTCCAACATACCCTAGATCAAACTTAGAATTTACCCATGGAGTTGGTAGCTATTTATATACAAAATCAGGGGAGAAGTTTTTAGATTTTGGTACAGGAATAGCGGTTAATTCCCTAGGTTATTCAAACTCCTATCTAAATGATAAGTTAAAAGAACAAATTGATAAATTATGGCATTTATCAAACGTATATCAGATACCAGAACAAGAAAAACTCGCGAAAAGATTATGCGATAATTCTTTTGCAGACTATGTATTCTTTTGTAATTCAGGTACTGAAGCGATTGAGGCAAGCATTAAGATTGCCAGAAGATATTTTCATGACACAGAAAATTCTTCGAATAAAACAGAAATTTTAAGTTTTTCAGGTTCATTTCACGGCAGAACAATAGGAGCACTTGCAGCAGGTGGTCCAGACAAACTCAGCTCTTTTAATACTACAGTTAACGATTTTAAATTCCTTGAATTTGGTGATCATCAGCAGCTTCAAAACTCAATAAGTGAAAAAACCGCTGCAGTAATTATTGAACCAATACAAGGTGAGGGCGGTGTTAGAGAAGTTCCTAAACAATGCCTTGAGGGATTAAGGAAAATTTGTGATGAAAATAAGTGTCTTCTAATCTTTGATGAAGTGCAATGTGGTGTGGGCAGAACAGGAAAATTATTTGCTTATGAATGGTCCGGAGTAAGTCCAGATATAATGACTATAGCTAAAGCTATTGGTAATGGTTTTCCATTAGGTGCGTGCCTTACATCCAAAGAAGTAGGTGGAAAAATGGATTTTGGTTCCCATGGTTCAACTTTCGGAGGTAATCCACTTGCCTGTACAGTTGGAAATGCTGTTTTGGATATAATGCTAAAAGACAAATTTTTTAGTGAAATTAATGTTGTTGCAAAAAAGCTCTATGAAGGACTTCAAAACGTGATTACTGATTTTCCAAGTGTTATTGAAAATATCAGAGGAAGAGGCTTTATTTTAGGGCTAAAGTGTAAAGTTGAAAATGATAAATTTGTTAATCTTGCAAGAGAAAAATACATTCTAACTGTAAAAGCGTCAGACAATGTAGTAAGACTTTTGCCTCCAATAAATCTTACCTTAACTGAATGCGATGAAGCAATAGATAAAATAAGAGCTACTTGCAGCGAGTTAAAATAATGAAAAATTTTATAGATATAAAAGAACTCTCAAAGAGTGAATTAACCAGCTTACTAGATGATGCCTTGCAAAATAAGAGGTCAAAAACAACAATACAGAATCATCTGAATGGTAAAAACCTAGTATTATTTTTTGAAAAAAAATCTACTAGAACAAGGTTGTCATTTGATATTGCAATAAAACAATTGGGTGGCTCAACAACAATTTTAAATAAGGAAGATATTCACCTAGGTAATGACAAAGAAAGCGTAAGTGATACTATTAACACTTTTGGACTATATGCTGACGGACTTATTCTTAGGGTCAACGATCATAAAACTATAATGAGTGCTTCCAAGCTATCTCATTTACCTGTGATAAATGCACTATCAAATTTATCACATCCTTGTCAGTGCTTGGCTGGACTGATGACTTTATTAGAGGAGAGGGGCAGTTTAGAAAAATTGAATATTGTTTGGATGGGACCTATTACAAATGTAGCAAATTCTTGGATTGAGGCTTTTAAAAAAGAATTAGGCTTCTCACTTAATATTTTTTGTCCAGAGGCATGGTTTGAAAAGTATAAAAAAAAAATGCAGGAATACGACATTTCAACTGATCTCGATGATATTGTACATCATCATATAAATGATCAAATCCTTGCTCACGCCGATGCCGTGATGACAGATACATGGAAATCAATGGGAGAGGATACAAAAAATTTGGATTATGATTTAATTAAAGAATTCAGAGTTACCGAAAAAGTTATGAAAATAGCTAAATCGGATAGTGTTTTCATGCACTGTCTTCCAGCAAATAGAAATGAGGAAGTTGAAGCAAGTGTGATAGATGGAAATAATTCAAGGGTTTGGCAAGAAGCGAGGAATAGACTATTTGTTCAAAAAGAAATTTTAAAAGTAATATTTTGATTATTTCTTCCAAAAGGCAGGATGAAAGATAACTAACACAGTTAATATCTCTAATCTCCCTAATAACATTGAGAATATAAGTATCCACTTAGTAGGATCTGAAACTGCATAAAAAGAACTTTCTGGACCTATTGTGGCTCCAAGTCCTGGCCCCACATTGGCAAGAGAAGTCGCAGCTGCAGACAATGAAGTCACAAAGTCAAGCTCAGTCATAGATAAAAGTAGAGTAATAGTTATGAAACTGAGTATGAATATAAAGAAGAAACTCATGACTGAAGATGTTACTTCGTCCTGAATTTTTCTATGATTATAGTGTGGAACAAACACGCCATGGGGATGTAACAGCTTTTGAATTTGCATCTTTAAAGTTTCAAATAATATCTGAAATCTAAAAACCTTGATACCGCAAGTAGTTGAACCAGCACAGCCGCCAACAAACATGCCAAAGAAAAGTAAGTAAATTGGAAATGGTCCCCACAAATTGTAATTATCGGAAGTATAACCTGTCCCAGTTATAATCGAGACAACATTAAATGTACCATGTCTTAAAGACTGTTCAAAATTTTTAAAATCAAATATCCATAAGTAAGAAATTACTAATAAAGAACTTACAAAAATTATTATTAAAAAAGTTTTTATTTGGGTATCTCTAAAAAAACTTTTGATACCATTACGTGTAACCTCAAGATAAATCAAAATTGGAAGGCTACTTAAAATCATAAATAAGATTGCAATGTATTCCGTTGACCGATTATCAAAGCTAGCGAAGGAGTCATTCCTTGTTGAAAAACCACCTGTAGCTATCGTTGTCATTGAATGAACTAAAGACTCGAAAAGTCTCATGCCGCTTAACCAGTAAGATATGAAACAAAGAACGGTTAATGATAAGTATATTATGATTACCGCAAAAGAGACCTGAGCAGTTCTTGGTAAGATCTTTTCTGTTGTATCTGATGATTCTGTTCTGAAGACTTGCATACCTCCGACTTGCAACACAGGAAGTATGCTAATAGCCATGACTATTATACCGACTCCTCCGATCCATTGAAGAAGTCCTCGCCAAAGCAGAATACCCTCAGGCATAGACTTAATGTCGCTTAGAATTGTCGATCCTGTTGTAGTTATGCCTGACATAGACTCAAAAATTGAGTCTGTAAAACTAATATTAAGGTTCGCTAAAAAGAAAGGCAGAGAACCAAAAATACAAATAAAAACCCAGGATAAAGTAGTTATTAAAAATGCATCTTGAGTTTGAATTTTATTCTCCCCGGCATTTCTAGTTGAAATAAAAAAAGTAATACCAAATCCAAGAGTAATTATTGAACTGATTACAAATGATTGCCATGTTTCATTACGAAAAGCTAGATCTAATATAGCTGGAACGAGTAAAACAAAACTCAAAGCAATCAATAAGAACCCTAATACGTTAAGTATTAATTTAAAATTAAGCATGTAGATGATAAATATAAATTAGCTTTTTTTAAGTATGGGACCTTGATTTAGCATACTATAGAATTCTCTGCGTGTAGAGGCATCAGTTCTAAATTTTCCTAGAAGTTTACTGGTGACCATTGATATACCTGGCATATGCACTCCTCTAGTGGTCATGCACTCATGTTGCGCTTCAACCACAACTGCAACTCCTTTAGGCTTCAAACAATCCTGTATACATGTTGCGATCTCAGAAGTTAGTTTTTCTTGAACCTGCATTCGCTTAGCAAATATATTGGTAATTCTTGCTAATTTACTAATGCCAACAACTCTTTTGTTAGGAAGATATGCAACGTGAGCATTTCCAATAAATGGAGCTATATGATGTTCACAATGTGATTCAATTCTAATGTCTTTTAGCATTATGACCTCATCGTAACCACCTGTCTCTGAAAATGTTCTTTTTAAAATCTCTTTTGGATCTTCATCATATCCAGAAAACCAGTCCTTATATGCCTTGGCCACTCTTTTCGGCGTGTCGAGTAAACCTTCGCGTGTTACATCGTCCCCAGCCCACTTAATTAATGTACGAACCGCTTCTTCTGCTTCACTTTGAGTAGGTTTCATTGTTTTATTTTTTTTCATAATCAGATAGGAGTACTATATTAAATTTAATTAAATTTATAGCTTTATTATTATCTCTATAAACCCAAATAGTTCTTTTTTAATTTACTTCAATTAAAAAAATTGTTTGTTTTTCACCGAATTACCGCTTATTTATGTTATTGTCACTTATATGACAATAGTAAATGAAAATTCAAAAGCATGGCCATTTGTAGAAGCTAGAAAGATACTTAGAAGAGCTAAGCTCAAAGATTATTCTAAAATCAAGCTTCAGACTGGTTATGGACCAAGCGGACTTCCACACATAGGGACTTTCGGAGAAGTTGCAAGGACCACCATGGTGCTAAATGCTATAAAAGCTCTATCTGACTATGAAGTTGAATTGATTGCTTTTTCTGATGATATGGATGGATTAAGAAAAGTTCCTGATAATGTTCCTAATCAGGCAATTTTGGAAAAAAATTTACACAAACCTCTAACTTCGATTCCAGATCCCTTTGAAACATCAACGAGTTTTGGAAACCATAACAATGAGATGTTACAAGTATTTCTTGATAAGTTTGGGTTCAAATATTCTTTTAAGAGTGCGACAGAACTTTATAAATCAGGATTCTTCAACGACCAATTAATAAAAGTTTTAAATTCTTATGATGAAATTAAAAAAATAATATTACCAACATTAGGAGAAGAAAGAAAAAAAACTTACAGCCCTTTTTTGCCAATTTGCCCAGAAACAGGACACGTACTCGAAGTCGAAATTATTTCAATTAATACAGAAAAAAATACGATTGTATATCTTCAGAATAATAAGGAAATTGAACAGTCTATTTTAGATGGTAATTGCAAATTACAATGGAAAGTGGACTGGGCTATGAGGTGGTGTGCTTTAGATATTGATTATGAAATGTATGGTAAAGACTTGATACCAACTTTTCAACTTTCATCGAAAGTATGCCGCGCATTAGGACATCAACCTCCTGAAAATTATTTCTATGAGTTGTTTCTCGATCAAAATGGTGAAAAAATTTCAAAATCAAAGGGAAATGGTTTGAGTATTGAAGAATGGCTATCATATGCTCCTAAGGAAACATTAAGTTACTTTATGTACCAAAATCCAAGACGAGCAAAAAAACTATTTCTGGATGTTATTCCCAAATCAGTTGATGAATTTTTGAGTCATCTAAATAAATTTAATGATCAAAATGATGATGAAAAAATTGAAAATCCAGTTTGGCATATCATGAATAGTCAAAATTATATTGGTTCAATACCAATATCCTTCAATTTAATATTAAATTTAGTTTCAGCAAGTGGCAAAAATGATCCAGAATTCATTCTTGATTTTATAAAAAAATATGATGGTTCAATTATCAATTCTGATCATAATTTCATGTTAGAGTTAATAACTGGAGCAATTGCATTTGAACAGAATGTTAATGCTGATAAAATTCAGTTTAAAGTACCCAGTGAAGAAGAGAAAAATATTTTTTTAGATTTAATTAATCGAATTGATCTTTTGCCAGATAATGTAGATGCTGAGACTATACAGACTGAAATCTATCAAATTGGTAAAGATTATAAGTTTGATAATTTAAGAGAATGGTTCAAACTTATTTATCAGGTTCTTTTTGGCAAAAGTAATGGACCGAGATTTGGTACTTTTATTGCCATCTACGGCATAAAAGAAACAATACAACTTATTAGAGAAAGACTAAAAGTGAGCAAGTGATGAGTTTGTTAACCGGTATGCTTCAGCTTTTGCCACCAGAGACTGCTCATAACGTCACAATACAATTAACAAAATATGGAAGTCCCTTACTAAGTAAAGGTTTTCAAGATCAAAGTTTGAATACTAATGTTAAAGGCTTAAGCTTCAGTAACCCACTGGGTATTGCTGCTGGCTTTGATAAAAACGCTGAATTAATAGACCCTCTATTAAAGATTGGATTTGGATTTGTGGAATGTGGAACTGTTACACCAAAGCCCCAATATGGAAATGAAAAGCCAAGAATTTTTAGGTTAAAAAAGGACTACGCCATAATCAATAAATTGGGTTTTAATAACAAAGGAGAAAAGAGATTTGTAAAGAATCTTATGTCTGCAAAAAGGACAGGTATTGTGGGATCAAATATTGGACCAAATAAAGACACTAAAAATTTCATTGATGATTATCTAAAAATTTACAGAAAGATTTCTGTCTCTTGTGATTACGTAACCATTAATGTTTCATCTCCAAATACTGAAGCCCTACGGGAATTACAAAGAAAAGAATATCTTGAAGTACTTTTAAGAGACATTTCTCAAATTAGGAATGAGGAAAATAATAGAAAACTAATCATGCTAAAAATTGATCCAGATAATACAAATGATCACTACAGTATGATTCTTAATCTTGTTAATAAGTATAATATCGATGGAATTATTGCTACAAATACTTCACTTTCAAGACCAGAAATTTTACAAGATCTCAATAAGAAAAGAGACGGTGGATTATCTGGCACTCCGATAAAAGATTTATCAGATAAAGTTTTAAAATTTTTATATCGAGAGACAAATCAAGAATTAATTTTAATCGGTGTTGGCGGTGTTAGCAGTGCATTAGACGTATATCATAAAATCAAACTAGGCGCATCATTAGTACAAATGTATACCTCACTTACTTACGGAGGCCCCCAACTGATAAATAAGATTTTGATTGATCTTGTTAAACTTATCAACGATGATGGATTTACAAATATTTCAGAAGCAGTCGGTGTAAATAATAAATGAATAAAACCATTGATCTTCCTTTTACCAAAAGAAGGAGGCAGCTTAACAAACAACAGAATCGTGACTCGATAATTTTAGCTTCGAGAAAAGTTTTCACTGAAAAGGGCCTTGACAGTTCTAATGTAAGAGAGATTGTATCTGAGGCAGGTTTGGCCTCTGGGACATTCTATAATTACTTTGATGATAAAGTTGAAGTATTTTTAATTATTGTAAATAGACTTATTAACGAATTTAGTAATTTTATCATTCCTGAAATTAATAAAGCTAAAACCTTTGATGAATTAGTTAGTATTTCTTTTAATAGCTGGTTTAATTGGATATCTAATGATTCAGAAAATTATATTTTTTTTAAAAATAATAAAAAATATATATTAGATCTTAAATGGTTAGGTCAAAATTCGAGAGAATATCAAAATTTTAATAAAAAACTGCTAGAAGTAACAGTAAACATTTCAAAAATAATTAGATTTCCTCAAAACGATATTTCACTTATGGTAACATCTGTCATTGCTGTTAGTGTTAATCTAGGCGATCAATTATTGGAAAGAAACGATTTGAAACCGTCTGAGGTGAGCTCATTTGCAACTAAATTATTTTTAAAAGGACTTTAACTCAAGATGACAAAAAGTATTTTTATTACTGGAGCAGCATCAGGAATCGGTAAGGCAACCGCAATATCTTTTGCTGAAAATGGATGGAATGTAGGACTTTTTGATATCAATCAAGAAGGTCTGAAAGAGGTAGCCGACATCATTGGTCATAATAAATGTATGTATCAAAAGTTAGATGTAACAAATATTGAAGATTGGATTGAAGCAGAAAAAAGTTTCTCGCAATATACAGGAGGTACGTGCGATATATTTTTTAATAATGCAGGTATAGCAAACTTTGCAGGAGCATTTGAGGATATAAAGATTGAAGAAATGAACAAAATAATTGATGTAAACTTTAAAGGTGTTGTTAATGGATGTTTTACAATGCTTGAAATTTTAAAAAGTACGAAAAACAGCTTGCTACTTAACACAAGTTCAGTTGCGGGACTTATTACAGCGCCAGGCATATCAGTTTATGGAGCAACAAAGCATGCCGTAAGCTCTCTTACCGAAAATCTGCGTATCGAGTTTGAGCGGTATGGCATTAAAGTATCTGAAATTAATCCTTGGTTTACCGAAACACCTATCTTGGATGCTGAAGCTGTTACAGCTGGTGCAAAAAGTCAATTGGACCGTGAGTTTGTCAATCAAAAAACAAAAGTTTATCCAGTAGAAAAGGTAGTAAGCTCAGTTTGGTCAGCTTATGACTCAAGTAGAATCCATCATCCAGTTGGGTTTGAAGCAAAGTTTGCATCTTTTTTTATGAGACACCTACCATCACTCATAAGAGGTTTGAGTAAAAAGCTTTTTAAGGACTCTTTTATCTAGACAGACCTTTTTGCTTTATCAGCATCATTGGAGGCTTTAATCATATTTCTGAGCTGCTCCCATTCTTGATCGGTTACATCTTTCAACATTTCATAGAAATTACCCGCATGATTTAACCATTGAGCCCCATCAATTGTAATGATTTCTCCTGTTAAGTAATCAACTCCATCTGCCATTAAGAAAGTTGCCAAATTTGCTAGCTCGCTGAGCTCTCCTGTTCTTTTCATAGGAATTGACTCCATCATATTCGCACCTTTTCCTCCTGGCGCTAATCTATCCCAAGCACCTTTAGTCGGAAAAGGTCCAGGCGATATAGCATTTAATCTTATACCTCTATTCCCCCATTCAGCTGCAAGAGATCTAGTCATTGTCGCTAAACCAGATTTAGACATTGCTGATGGAACTGTATATGGCCCACTGCTATCAATCCATGTAGTTAAAATAGAAATTATACTTCCTTTTAAATTTTCAGCTAACCACCTTTTGCCTATTGTATTTGTCATATAAAACGTTCCATTAAAAACAATATTAGAAATAGCAGTAAATGCCCTTGGAGATAAATCTTCTGTTCTCGAAATAAAATTTCCTGCCGCATTGTTTAATAGTCCAGTCAGTGGTCCTTCACTCCAAATCTCATCTACCATATCCTCTATTGCCTCAGGAACCTTGATATCGCACGAGATTGATTTCACAGATCCCCCATGCATATCCATAAGCTCTTTAGCCGTTTCATCCAGTACTGACTTTCTTCTGCCACAGATGTAAACAACGGCACCAAGTTCTAAATACCTTGTTGCCATAGCTTTACCAAGTCCCGATCCTCCACCAGAAACTAAAATTCTTTTACTTTTTAATAAATCACTTTGAAACATATTTACTCCTTTATCCAAATTGCGCTAAGAATGGAAAATACTTTATAAAAAAGAAAGCCAATTCTTGAATTCTATTTGTCAGTATTAGGATACCAAATAAAATTAGTAAAAGACCAGTAAAAATTTCAATTACCCTTATATAATTTCTTATTCTTGATAAAAATTTCATAAAGCCATTTATTGCATAGGCTGCTATTAGAAAAGGTATTCCTAAGCCGGCTGAATACAGCATCAGTAAAACAATCCCATACGTTACTGTTTCTGAGCTTGCGGCAATTGATAAGACACTTCCTAGAATAGGTCCGATGCAAGGTGTCCATCCAAATGCAAATGATAACCCGATAACATAAGAGCCAACTACACCTGGTCTATAGCTCTCGATTTGGTATTTCATCTCCCTGTTCAAAAATGGTATTTGTATGATTTGCATAAAATGAATACCAAATATGATAATTACTATTCCCCCAACAATACGTAAAAAATCAAGATATTCATAAACTATACTGCTTAGTAAAGTTGCTGAAGCACCAAGTATTACAAATACCGTGGAAAAACCTAATACAAAGCTTAATGAAAAACTAAAAACCTTTTTTTTTATTTCATCACCTTCATTCAATTGTAATTTATCTAAACTAGTCCCTGCCATAAAACATAAGTAACCTGGAACAATTGGTAATACACATGGGGAAAGAAAGCTTAGAAGTCCCGCAAGAACTACATACAAATATGAAATTTCAGTCACTATACTTTTCTAAATCTTTTAAATATTTCAGCGCCACTCCAACCAATAATTATTGCAATTATTAGAGAAATCAATCCGTAAAAGAACGGATAGTTTTTTGAAAACGAGTAGATTGCCTCTTCAATTCCAACTCTGGAAACCATAAAGTTATATGAATATTCCTGTGATACTTGATTGTCTATAATTAGATGAAGATTAACATTGTATTCTCCTACAGGAACTGTATTAGGAATATTAATATAAGATCTGAATAGATTTCCATCAATTATTTCAATTTCATCAGAAACTTGTTTATACAAACTATCGTTTTCTTTTGTTCTAATTAAAGCATTATAAAATTCTACTTTTTCCTTTTCATTTATAACGTTGCCCCAATCAGTAGTAAGTGAGCTCCAATCAATCATCTCTGATTTCTTTTTCTCAAGTAGTCCGATCTGATTATTTGTTAAAAATTCATTTGTAAGCTCAGATGTACTTGAAAGATAATAGAATCCAGGCACATCTCTGAAGGTTACACTTTTAGAATTTAACCAAAATCCAAAATATGAATCTTTCTTTCTTAATGCGACATCCTCTAGAGGACCAACAACTTCGATAAGTATGTCACTTTTGCTATCTCTAGACTGAGATGGATCAGAATAAAATGCACCGAAAACAAGAAGCTCTTCTCCAGAAAAATTAGCGTCTATATATATCTCTTCTTGGTCTGAGCCAATAACAAGTGCAATTGATTTTGAGGGTGTCAATGCCCCAATCAAAATATAAAATAAAAGAATCAATTGTCTTATCATTAGAAAACTAACCGTATCACAGATAAATTAAAAATTTCGTTAGGCTCTACTAACAAATCAAGTGCAATTTTAGTTGCAACACCAAGTACTATTATAGCTAGTAAAGCTCTTATTTCTTCACCTCTTAATTTATTAGCTGCTAATACCCCGACTTGAGCACCAATTACAGAAGAGAGTATTAAAAAGAAAGCTAGTACCGCATCTACAGCAAAAGTAGTTGTTGCATGAAGAATTGTAACTAGCGCAGTTATAAAAATAATTTGAAATAATGATGTGCCAATCACTTTTGAGGTAGGCATTCCTAAAAAATAAATCATCGCAGGGATTAATATGAAAGCACCACCAATTCCCATTGTTGCCGATAAGATCCCAATTACAAAGCCAATAATTATAGGAGGAATAACACTTATGTATAATTTAGATTTATAAAATCTTACTTTGAAAGGCAGTCTATGCGCCCAGTTATGATAATGAATTTTTCGTTTAACACTTTTTCTTCTTATTCTATCTCTTATTACTTGAGAACTTTCAATCAGCATTGATAAACCTATACCTGTTAAAAGAGTAAAATATAAAATTGAGATTACAGTATCAATTTGTCCAATTGCAACAAGCTTTCTGAATATCCAAACGCCAAAGATTGATCCAAAGAAGGCACCAATAAGCAATACTCCTCCCATCTTGAAATCTACAAGACCTTGTCTCCAGTGACCTAATGTTCCAGAAATTGAAGATGCAACGATCTGGTTTGCAGATGTTGCAACAGCAACATTTGTTGGTATACCTATAAATATTAGTAATGGGGTCATTAAAAAGCCTCCACCCAAACCAAACATGCCAGATAGAAATCCTACAACTCCGCCTAAAGACAATAATAGAAAAATATTAACTGAGAGCTCTGCAATAGGCAGATAAATACTCATAATTCTAAACTTTTCAGACTTTCCCCATCGATATGGCCAACAAAATTAGAAATTTGCAATTTATGAGACAAAGGTTATATATATTTAAACTACAATAAATATTCTTAAACCTATGTCGTACAAAAGTCCAATAGAAGATTTCAAATACAATCTTGCTATGCTTAACTATGATGAGGTCATTGCTGGCATAGAAAAGTTCAAGGAATATGACTCCGAAACACTCATGAGCGTTGTTTCTGAAATTGGGCGCCTTAATGAGCAAGAAGTACTAGATAGTAATAAAATTGGAGACAGAGAGGGCTTAAAATATGTGACTGATGGAGCTGAAGGTCCTGAAGTGCATACACCTGAGAAATTTAAGAAGTTGTATGATGCAGTAAAGGCCTCAGGCTATGTTGGTGCTACTATGCCCACTCAATATGGTGGCGGTGGAGCTCCGTTCACGACTGCAATACTTGCAGGAGAGATTGGTATTGCCGCTAATATGGCATTCTACATGGGTCCAGGATTAAGTCATGGAGCAATGAAGACCATCTTAAAAAAAGCTACAGAGGAACTTAAAGATAAATATCTACCCAACATGACTTCTGGTGAATGGATGGGCACGATGTGTCTGACAGAACCACAATGTGGAACTGATCTTGGTTTAATAAAATCAACTGCAATTCCTAAAGATGATCATTATGAATTAACAGGCCAAAAAATTTGGATTTCATTTGGTGAACATGACTTAACAGAAAATATTATTCATCTTGTTCTCGCAAGAACGCCAGACGCACCTGAGGGTATTAAAGGAATAAGTTTATTTCTTGTGCCAAAGAGACTTGATGATAATTCTCGAAATACAATTTATTGTGGAGGTTTAGAACATAAGCTTGGAATTAATTCTTCGCCAACTTGCGTTATGAACCTCGAAAATGCGAAAGGTTGGCTTGTTGGAGAAAAAAATAAAGGTATGGAAGCAATGTTTCTTATGATGAATGATGCACGTTTAAAAGTTGGACTTCAAGGTATAGCAATGTCCGAGATCTCATACCAAAATGCCTTAGAATTTGCAAAAGAAAGAAAACAGATGAGGTCTGTTATCAAGGATAAGCAAGACAAAGATAGTAAAGCCGACAATATAATTGTTCATCCAGATGTAAGAAGAATGTTAATGAATGTCAAAGCAACTACTGAGGCAATGCGCGCATTATGCATTTATACAGCAATGAAAATTGATCTTGCAGAAGATCACCCTGATGAAAAAGTCAGACAGGAAGCTGATGATTTTGCAGCATTAATGACCCCAATAATTAAAGCTTACTGCACCGATAGAGGTTTTTTAAACTGCTCGGAATCTTTACAAGTCTTAGGTGGCAGTGGTTTCACAAAAGAATATCCTCTCGAGCAGTACATGCGAGATGTTAGAATTACAATGATATATGAAGGTACAAATGGTATTCAAGCGCTAGACTTAGTTGGAAGAAAATTAACAATGCACCAGGGACGGTTGTTACAAAATTTCCAAAAAGAAGTACAAAAATTTCTGTCTGAAAATAAAGATAATGAAGACATATCCTCATTCATTAAACCTCTTGAAAATGCTCTCAATGAAGTTACTACTTCAACAATGTGGTTGATGCAAAATGGTATGCAGGATCCAGAAAATGCTCTAGCTTCAGCTACTGATTACCTAAATTTAGTGGCTCTATCTTCGATGACATATATGTGGGCACGCATGGCAAAGTTCTCTGTTGGCAAAAATGAACCAATACATAAAAACAAAATAAAAACTGGAACTTATTTTGTTGAAAAGATTATGCCAGAGTTAAATATGTATTCAAAGAAGGTGCAAGCCGGCAAGTCTTCAATGATGGATATGGAAGTTACAGAGTTTTAATTAAGATCTGTATCCCAATTGTCTAGCAGCTAAATCATACATTATTTCTTCTGATCCACCGCCAATAGCATTAACCCTTACTTCTCGATAAATTCTCTCAACTTTTCCAGGCCCGCTATTAGCTCGAAGATATCCTGCTCCACCTAATATTTGCATTGCTTCTCTTGCACATAGTTCCATAGCTTTACTTGCGTGTACTTTCAGCATTGCCAAATCCGCAATTGGACTTTCTCCATTCATTACTCTCCAAGATAGCAATTCAGTCCAAGCCCTTGAAGTCTTAACTGCTCTGTTCATATCAACGAGTTTATGTTTTATCACTTGATTATCAATCAATGGCTTACCAAATGTTTTTCGCTCTTTTGCCCAAGCTACTGCTTCATCAATACAAATTTGTGAGTATGCATTCATACCAGCTGCCATTCCAAGTCTTTCTTGACTGAAGTTACTCATCACGCCGATCCAGCCGCTGTTTTCTCCACCAATCAAATTCTCTACAGGCACCTTACAATCATCAAAGTAAAGTACAGCTGTATCAGAGCTGAGCCATCCCATTTTTTTGAGAGGTGTTTGTGTGAATCCAGGCGTATCCTTTTCAATTACCAGAACTGATATTCCTGTAGCCCCTTCACCACCAGTTCTTACACCAACTACATATGTATCAGCGCGCATTCCACTTGTAATGAACATTTTTGATCCATTAACTATGAAATGATCACCTTTTCTAACTGCTTTAGTTTTCAAACTTGCAACATCTGATCCTCCCGAAGGCTCTGTCATTGCAAGAGCTGCTATCTTTTCTCCTCTTACAACTGGGGGAATAAATTTTTCTTTTTGCTCTTCTGTACCCAAAGATTGTATTAATGGTATTGCAATATTGTGTGATAAAAGACTTGCTGAAACACCACCACATCCATGGGCGAATTCCTCAGCTGTTACGATACCGTGAAAAATATCAATACCTTCTGTTGTACCGCCATACTTTTCATCATAGCCCATTCCCATTAGACCTACATCAGCAGCTTTTTTATAGAGTTCTCTCGGAAACTCACCAGCTTCTTCCCATTCTTCAACAAAAGGAGCTATTTCCTTTGAAACAAATTTTCTTACTTCTTCTCTCCATGCATGATGAGACTCATTATAAAAAAGAGGTTCTTTACCCTCAGAAATTCCAACTTTTGGTATCATATTATTTCACTAACTCCATTTTTAATTACCATTTTATCACGTTCTTTTACTTTGGACTGATAATAAACATTATTACCATCTTTCCACATTTCTGTAACTATTGTTTCTCCAGGATATACAGGTGAAGAAAAACGACAATCAAATCTTTTAAGTTTTTTTACATCTCTATCGCAGACACTTTCAATAATTGATCTACATGCGATACCGTATGTGCACATGCCATGTAGAATTGGCCGTTCAAAACCAGCAGACTTTGCAAAATTTGGATCAGAGTGTAATGGGTTGTAATCACCTGAAAGTCTAAAAATTAATGCTTGATCAGGTTTGGTATTTATTTCATGTACATAGTCGGGTTTACCCTCAGGCCTTACTAATTCTTTTTTTGGAGACTCAGGTCCACCAAAGCCACCATCCCCCCTAGCGAATGTTGTACTTACAAGTTTACAGATTTCCGTATTATCTTTTTTAAGATTTACAGTTGTTTCAACCTCAATAATTGCACCCTTACCAGGACCTTTATCATAACAACCTATAACTTTTGCGTTGGTTATAAAACCTCCTGAGACAGGTAAAGGATTAGTTACTGATAATCTTTGTTCACCATGAACAACCATAATGAAATTAATATTTGTCTTCAGCAATAATGGTGAGTGATATTGAAAATTAGTAGCCATTGATGGCAATGCAATTTGCGAGTTTTCATAGACATACTTCAATTCATCTACATTCATTGGATCATTCCCAAGACCGACACCTAGACTATAGAGAATTGAGTCTTTATCAGTATAGGAAACTTCAACGTTTTCTGAAGTCATGGACATTATTTCTTCGTAATTAATAGCCATTTTTTATGTATTTCTCTAATTTTTAAATGTATATATACTTTATATAGATCACTTATCTAAAGCGAGGAAAAAAACATGCCAAAACCCTTTGATGTTGAAATAAATAATTCAATTGCTCATATCAGGTTCAATAGGCCTGAAAAAAGAAATTCAATGAATGAGGATTTCTGGAGATTATTTCCAAAGGAAGTTGAAGAGCTAGATGATAGTGGTGAGATCAGGGCTTTAATTGTATCTTCCACAGGACCACACTTTTCTGCAGGAATAGACCTTAGCATGTTTAAAGATGATGTTGTTGAACACGAAACAAACCAAGAGCTTGGCAGAAGTAGGGGGTATTTTATTCAACAGTTAAAGTTTCTGCAACGTGCTGCTTCATGTTTGGAGGATGCGAGATTTCCAGTTGTTGCCGCTGTCCAAGGAGGATGTATTGGTGGAGGTATCGATTTAATCACTGCCGCCGATATAAGAGTGTGTACAAAGGATGCATTTTTTTTAATTGAGGAAATAAATGTAGGCTTAGCAGCAGATATAGGAACGATCCAAAGATTACCAAAAATTATTCCTGCTGGTATAGCGCGCGAGTGGACTATGATGGGAGAAAAGATATCTGCTGAAAGAGCAAAAGAAGTAGGCCTTGTGAGCTCTTTGCATGAGAGTCATGAAGCAATGATTGATAGTGCTTTTGAAATGGCTGAAAAATTAGCATCAAAAACACCACTTGCGATGTGGGTTACAAAAGAAGTTCTCAATTATTCAAGAGATCATTCTGTTAAAGAAGGCTTAGATAATGTAGCGCTTTGGAATGCAGCTACGCTTCATAAAGAAGATGTAATGACTACAATGATGTCAAAAATGCAAAAGAAAAAGCCAGAGTATAGAAATTTAAGAGATAAAAATTTCTTGAAACATAAATCAAGTAAATAGTATTTTTAACAAATTAAATTTTAATGAGATTTAAAAAAGGCATTATTCTCGCTGCCGGTAATGGTACACGACTTTCACCCGCAACAAAAGTAACAGTGAAGCCTCTTCTGCCTTTATATGATAAACCTTTACTTTATTACGCGTTATCAAACTTAATTAAGGCTGGTGTTCGCGAGGTGCTATTTATATCCCAGAAGAAAGATATACCAGAATTTAGAAAACTATTTGGCTCGGGAAAACAGCTTGGCATGAAATTCAGTTACACATTTCAAAAAAAACAAGTTGGAATTCCTGATGCAGTTAATATTGCCAAAAAATTTATTAATAAAAAACCATTTGTTTTAGCCTTAGCTGATAATTTATTTGTTGGTAGGAGCTTCACATCAACTTTAAAAAAAGTTCAGTCGCTCAAGGATGGAGCTGCTGTTTTAGCTGTAAAAACAAAATATCCACACAAATCAGCAGTTATTGAA
>CACMAQ010000014.1:0-20916 GCA_902611715.1 uncultured Pelagibacteraceae bacterium
GAAGCAGAAACAGACGGAAAGTTTGATAAATTTAATGAGCTTAATGAAATCATTTCTTCACCTTACCAGTTAAAAAAAGCAAATATCAAATATTTAGAAACACCAAGCAAAACAAATATTCCCTATAAAACTTTTTGTGGGACTTAATAAACCTTCAGTCTCTTTTCAAGGCGTCTTACTAAAAAAGAAACTACTAAAATTAGGACTAAATATTCTAATACCAAAAATGTATAAATTTCCAAAGGTCGATACTGACTAACTACGAGCTCATTAGCTTTTCTTGTTAACTCATTTAGACCGATGATCGATACAAGCGATGACATCTTGAGCATGTACACAAATTGATTGCCTAATGCAGGTAAAATAATACGAACTGCTTGAGGTAACGTGATGTGGTAGAAAATTTGAAAAAAATTCATGCCCATGGATGAACCGGCTTCTTTTTGGCCCTTTGGTACGGCTTGGATTCCAGATCTGAAAATCTCTGCTATAAACGGGCTTTCACAGATACTTAATGCGATGATCCCTGCAGTAAATGCAGTAAAATTTAGGTTTAGCAAAACAGGTAATCCATAGTAAACCCATAAAATCATGACTAAAACTGGTATTGCTCGAATTATCTCTGTATAGCCAACATTTATGTAGTTAAGAGTTCTGTTTCTTGAAATGCTTGCAACAGAAACAATTAAACCTAAAAATATTGCTATTATAATTGAAATTACCGATAGAATTATGGTGTAACCCAAACCACCAATTAAGAATTCTATATTTGATAGCCCAATCTTATTATTTGGCAGAATTACATACCAACCCCATTGATAATTTGATGAACATCCTGCTAAAACTAATAAAGACAAAAGCATCAGGAAGACATTGATTTTTCCGGTTATGTTGAAATTCATGATAAAAAATATAATTATATTATTTAAATATAAACGTATAATTTTTTAAAAATATTAAAAAGAGGAAAATCATATGAAGCTCATTCAAGCCCTATTAATTTCTATTGCATTATTTATCTCATCTTTATCATATGCATCCACACTAGATGAAATTATGAAAACTGGTGTACTTAAAGTCGGAACAACTGGCGATTTTCCAGGCTGGAGCTTTATGAATCCTGAAACAAATGAATACGAAGGTTACGATATTGATGTAGCAAAAAAACTCGCTGAAGATATGGGAGTTGATATTGAGTTTGTTGCAACAGATTGGAAAAATCTTGTTTCAGGCGTGGTAGCCTCTAAATACCACATGACATCCAGCGCTTCAATAACGACTAAGAGAGCACTTACCGCTGGTTATTCGAATTCATATTATGGTACTGGAACAGTAGCAATGACTCTGGCTAAGAATTTGGAAAATATTGGAAGCTGGGATAACATCAATAATGCCAATACAACAGTTGCTGTTACGCTCGGAACAGTCTTTGAAAATGAAGCTAAAAAATCTTTTCCTGATTCTAAAATTGTAATGGTTGAAGCTCCCGCGCGTGAATATCAGGAAGTGTTGTCAGGAAGAGCTGATGTATCATTAACAAGCAAAGTTGATGCTTTGAAGCTTATCAATTTATATCCAGAGCTATCAATCATAAACATTGATGAGCCTAAAAATGCAAAACTATTCGCAATTTTGTTACCGAGAGGTGACCAAGAATGGATAAACTTTATAAATCATTGGATTTCAGATCAAAAAAATAAAGGATTTTTTAATCAAACGGCATCAAAGTTTGGATTATAGTTTTTTTGCATAAAGCTGATTTGGTAAGTCGAAAATTTGTAGACTGCAGCCGCAAATATGTAGTTGATTATCAATATGACTAAAAACATTGTAGTAAAATCAACTTTTAAATAGAGAACTGCAACAGAAAGTCCGCAAACTGGTAATATAACCATTCTCATTAAATTAATTATCATTTGATAATTTGGTTTTTTAAGTCCTTGAAGTAATGCTGAAGATATAAAGAAAATTGGATAGCAAGGTCCGGCAAATGCAGCGATCTTTAAGTAAGTCGATCCATAATAAATAATTTCTTTATTATCGCTAAAAAATATCATGATGTAGTCTGATAAAAAGAAAATAAATAGTCCACATATAGCCATAAAGAAAGTTCCATAAAAAATTGACCTATTATAAGTCTCATGAATTCTGCTAAAATTCATAGCACCAAAATTTTGACCAACTAAAGCGAGAGTAGAAGCATTTAAGCCTAAAACAGGTAATAGAAAAAGTTGTTCAAAGCGGATCGCTGCACCATACCCGCCTGCTGAATAATCACCGTAGGTTGAAACATAAAACAATAAGACAAAAACCCCCAAACCAATGAACATCATTGAAATTGTAGCGGGAACTGCTTGAGTTAAAATTTCCTTTTGTAAATTATATTTGGGTACGAAGCATTGTGGGTAAAGAAATTTTTTTAAATTTGTCTTATTGACCTTGATAACAATATAAATTAGTCCAAACAGTTGTGAACATAATGTTGCTATTGCTATACCCTTCACTCCCATTGCAGGAATAAAATATATTCCATAAATAAATGTGGGATTCAAAACTAGATTAAGAAAGAATGAAATAATTAGGACATTTCTAAGAGACTTTGTATCCCCTTTTGAAGCTAGAAATGAATTAATAGTCAGTTGTAAAAAAAACAATGAAGCACCAATAAAAATTATATCCATATAATCTTTTGCATAAAATATAATTTCAGGATTTGTTTTCAAAAATATAAGAATAGGTTCTGTTCCATAAATTCCAACTAACGAAATTAGAACAGATACAATTAAACTAGTAAGAATAGCCTGCGCAAGAAGGAGTGATGCTTTTTTTTCATCATTTTTTCCAAGAGCGTTTGAAATTAGTGCTGTAACTCCTATGGATAAACCTGCGGTAAACCCAATAATTATGAAGTAAATTGGAAATGATTTTGCAATAGCAGTGATAGCATCAGGCGATATTAATCCAGCAAACTTAACATCAACGATGTTATAGAGTGTTTGAAAAAGAGTACCAACACTTGAAGGAATTGCAATTTGCCTTATTAAAGTTGAAATATTATCTTTAGTGAGATCCATAAAATCAGTTATACCTTCTATTTAGATACGAGTATTTTACAAATTTAAACGTAAAGTTAATTCAATTATTATCATTAAAACAATTTACTTTTAGTCTATATATAGTTATAAGATCCGTCTAAAGATTACGTTTTTGTTCCTTTTTTATGGAGTAATACGAAGTCTAAATTAAATAAAAAAGGAATAACAACTATGGCTACTGGTACTGTTAAATGGTTTAACCCAAAAAAAGGATATGGATTTATTGCTCCTGAAGAAGGTGATAAAGATATATTTGTTCACATCACAGCTGTTCAGGCTGCGGGTATGAAAAAATTGGATGAAGGCCAAAAACTATCATATGACGCTGAGGAAAAAGATGGAAAAGTCTCAGCAGTAAATCTACAAGCAGCAGAATAATTAAGCTGCTTTATCTATCATATCTAGCCACATTGTGAATTCATCAATTAATTCACTTGCTGGCTGGATTATCTTAACCCTCTTATCTTTTGAACTAACTTGAGTAACAAGTGACCCTTTACTTATTTCATCGTTAATAAAATTAATTATAGTAGCTCTCGAAGCAAGATCTGACATGTTTTTTGTTAGATATTCTTTAGTGCACTCAATTTTATTAACATTTGAGTCAAAATACAGTCTCATTATCTCATAGCATATTCTAATACCGTAAACTGATCGGCGAAAATGACTTAATCGGCTAAAGATTTTTCTGTCACCAGCACTTTCAAAAACTTTAATTTGTTTTACAACTTGCTCAAAAATTTTTTCGGTTTTCATAAAACACCTCAATAGTAATTTCAGAAACTATTATTAAATAGTATGGATAATTATTAATAATAATTATTTGCCAGATTGGCGGCATATATTAGAATAATAAATATTAACTAACTGTTTTTATTTATTTTTATATTTCAGCTACATATGAATGAAGATAATAAAAAAAAAATTTGGAAATTAATACAGAAAACTGGTGATGAACTTATAGGTAGGTTACCCGACCATCCTTCACACCCAAAAGGTCGAAATCCTTATGCTCATATTGCACTTGAAATAAAAAATCATTTTGGAATGTCATATAAAGACATTGAAGACGATAAAATACCCGAACTTGAGAAATTTATTGAATTTATTCATAATAATCCAAGATAATCATGGCTTCCACTCAGGCTTACCAAAGAATGAGAGGAATCTTTCCTTTTGGTTTTTTGAATTTTTAAAATCCGAAACCATTTGCTGCCAAAACATAAAAGTTATTTTGATAGGATTAAATGTTTTCACATTTTCTCTGATACCAAATCTTACAGGCTCAATTTCTTCTGCAAAAGTTCCAAAAAGTCTGTCCCATACGATTAGTAAGTTACCGTAATTCTTATCAATGTAGCATTCATTACTGCCATGGTGAACTCTGTGTGATGAAGGAGTAACTAAAATGTATTCTAAAACACCCAGTCGTTTTATCCATTGTGTGTGCCCAATTACGCCCCAAAATGTGGACGCAACTCCTGCCACAGCAGTAATAATTGGATCAAATCCTATTAACGGCATTACAATGAAAAATGGTACTTTTGTTATCGGCCCAAACCAAGCTTGCCTTAATGAAACAGTAAAGTTCATTTCCTCACTAGAATGATGGTTCATGTGAACTGCCCACATGAAACGAACTCTATGCGAAAAGCGATGATACCAGTAGTATACAAAGTCAATCATTACAAAAGTTACGATCCAAACAGCCCATGTTGGAAGCAGTTCATTCACTGTAATAAATTTGAATTGGTAAAGATAAATGTATAGAAAAAAAATTGAGCTTTTTGTTAGAATCCCGATCATAAAATTTCCAATTAACAATCCTAGGCCCGCTAGGGTATCTCTAAATTTATACAAACCTAACCCATTTACAGTTGAGTAAATTACCTCTGCTGTAATGAGTAATAGAACAATTGGTACCCCATATGCGTATATGTCGAATTCAGTCATTTTTCTATTGAAATGTATAACATTAGAATTATTTCAGGAAAATATGAAAAATATAATCTTTATCATTCTTATCAGTATCAGTTTGGCTTTTTCTGCTTCAGCCAAAAATGACGGTGGAGGCAGCTCAGGCGGCAGCTCAGGAGGTAGTTCTGGCGGCAGCTCAGGAGGTAGTTCTGGCGGTAGTTCAGGAGGCAGCTCAGGAGGTAGTTCTGGAGGCAGCTCAGGAGGTAGTTCTGGAGGCAGCTCAGGAGGTAGTTCCAGTGGTGGTGGAGGAGAATATTCCGGAAGCATTGGCTACGATAAGGAGTTAAAACGAATTCTGTTTGAAATCGAAAAGAATGAGAATTATCAAGGTGCGCTCAAAGACTTAGAAATTTATGTCTATGAAAATCCTCAAAATGCAAATGGTTGGAATCTAATTGGCTTTGCAAGTCGCAAACTGGGCAAATTTGATGACGCAGAACTATATTATAATACTGGTTTAGAAATCGAACCTCGACATGACGATATATTGGCCTATCAAGGCGAGCTTTATTTACAAACAGATCGATACGAAATGGCCCTTGAAAACCTAGCAATATTAACAGATATCTGTATCTTCAATTGTTCAGAAAAAATCGAGTTAGCTGAAGCAATAAAGAAATATGAGCTAGAGAATAATCTTTAACCAGTTGATTTATTTTCCCAGTCAAATTAATCTTTTATTGGAAAATTTGTCATGATTAAAATTTTAGTTTTTTTTGTTCTCGGGGCAGCTACTCTATACTTTATAATCAGGGCCTTAGTTAACACTGAGCCTGGCAAATTATCCCGTGTTATAAAGATTATTATTTTTGCTGCAATCATAATTGCTGTTGTCTTTATGCTAACTAGAGGTAATTTAGGTTTTCTTGCACCTATCATTGGACTTGCAAGAAGATTGTTAGTTGGTTTTTAAAAATGATTGCTGCAAAAAAAAGTTTTATTGTCATAATCTTCTTCTTATCATCTCTGATTTTTTTTACTTCTTGCGATAATGATCCAAATCAATCAGCTGCATTTACTGGAGTGCGGGTCATTGATAACTCATACTCTCCACCAGTAGTAAGAATAAATGAAGGAGGGAAGGTTAGATTCAATAACTGGGGCAATAATCCACATAATGTAATTGCCGTTGACGAAACCTGGGGCTCATACGAAGAGATTCCTAAAGGTGATTACTTAGATATTACTTATGAAGCTGAGGGATTATATAAATATCTTTGCTCTTTTCATGCATCACCTGATGGTGAGTGGGGAATGGTTGGGTCTGTCGTCGTTGGCGATATAAATTATGAGGATTATACAAACTTTTCAAAAATGGACGTAGTTCCATCTTTCTCCGGATCAGTGAGAAATGTGCCTGATGATTATGAGACAATTCAAGATGCTGTTAATGCATCAAATCCTGGGGACTTGGTTCTTATTAAACCCGGAATTTACTATGAAGAAGTTGTTGTCAATGTTCCTTCAATAACAATTCGTGGCTGGGATAGAAATAATACAATTATCGATGGTGAATTTGAAAGAGGTAATGGCGTTCTTGTTGCAGGAGTAGATGGTGTAGTAATTGAAAATATAACCGCACGTAATGCATTGCTTAATGGTTTTTATTGGGCAACAGTAAAGGGTTACAGAGGGTCATATTTAACAGCTTATAATAATGGTGACTATGGTGTTTATGCATTTGATGCAGTTGATGGTGTATTAGAACATTCATATGCATCAGGATCTCCTGATGCAGGTTTTTATATTGGGCAATGCTATCCGTGTGATGCAATTGTAAATAATGTTATTTCAGAAAATAATGGTCTTGGTTATTCTGGAACTAATTCTGGAGGTTCTCTCTACATTATTAGTTCAGTATTTAGAAATAATAAAGGGGGGCTAGCTCCTAACACATTAGATTCTGAATTACTACCTCCTGAAAGAGAGACATTCATTATTGGAAATTTAATAGAAAATAATAACAACAATGATGCTCCTGCTACAAAATCAACTTATTTATCTTTTGGCAACGGCGTTATTATTGCTGGTGGCAATAATAACATAATCAAAAATAATGTGATTGCTAACCATGATTTATATGGTGTCATTCTTACCGCGGCAGCTGATGTGAATTATTGGCCTGCCCATGGAAACAGAGTTGAAGATAATCTAATACTATCATCTAATAGGGCAGACATGGCAATTAGCGGCGTATCCAATCTTGGTAACTGTTTTAAAGGAAACTATTTTAATACTTCTATACCACCAGGTTTGCAGTCTTTAAATAATTGTGATGCAGGGTACATTCCACTTAGTTCAGATCTCTCAGGTATGTGGTCATCGCTTGCAAGAATTATTCATGCGAGTGACGGTGGATATCAACAAGGTGACTGGAGATCTTTTCCTAAACCTGAAAATCAACCAAATATGCCAATTATGGAAAAGTTGTTAAATCTAGAATATGATAAGAAAAATTTACCTACCTATATGATCAGAAAGTCTGTAAAGCCAGCTGTCGAGGTTTTTCAACAATTCGAGGATGTACTGAATGATATTGAACTACCTGAAGAAGCAAGAAACTATTTGAACTAATAGTTTAATTGTTTAACCTATTTATAGGAGATTTTAAATGCCAGGTGTTACTTTTTTTCCATTAAATGATGTACCGTTTTTATCATTATTTTTTAACTTTTATGGCTACTATCTCCCCATATTTTTATATGCAACATGGACTTCTACTGCATTATTTGATTTATTTCTTTCAAAATACAGAGGCACGACTGGAAAATTAATTTGGACGTTTATTGTCATGTTCATTCCTTTAATCGGCTCATTAATCTATCACCTATTTGCAGCTAGGGAGTTAGATGTCACGATTAGGGCGACCATGATCTTTGGTGGTATTGGTATTTTAATAATTGTTTTTCTCTATCTCGGTCTTGCCCTTTAATTTTTCGAAGTGATATTTGATTCAAGAATTACCCCAATTAGAAGAGATTTAGCTTCATCTGCATATAAAGCTATTGTAAAAAGAAAAAAATATGTGAACGCGAAGCTGGCTACAGTTAAGAGCACATTTTCTCCACTTTATTCAAATAAAGATTCAAAATTAAGTACTCAACTATTGTATGGTGAAGAATGCGATGTCTTTGAAACTAAAAATGGGTGGTCTTGGATTCAGTCTCGAAGAGATAATTATGTTGGATATACTCCTTCTATTAATCTAACGAGAAAAACTTATAAACCTAATTCAAAAGTAATCTCCTTAAGAACAGTTATTTACACTAAACCAGATATAAAAAGTGCCACAAAAGGTTACTTGAGTTTTAACTCATTAGTTGAGGTAATTAAAATTAAGGGAAAATATTCGCTTATTAAAAATTTGGGTTGGTGTCCAAGTCTAGATCTTGTAAAGGTTAAAAGTAGCAAATTCAATCACATAGATTTATCAAAACAATACTTAGATACCCCTTATCTATGGGGTGGAAGAGACTCAATGGGCATAGATTGTTCAGGGTTAATCCAAAATCTCCATCAGATTAATAATAGGCCTTTTCCAAGGGATACAGATATGCAAGAGATATTTGTTACGAATGAAGTTAAGTATGAAAAAGATCTCAAAGCAGGGGATCTAGTATTTTGGAAAGGGCATGTTGCAATGATGATTGATAATTTGAATATCATTCATGCAAATGCTTTTCATATGAAAACTGCGATTGAGCCATTAGGTACAGCGAAGAAAAGAATATTAAAATCAAATGGTAAGATTAAAAAGATTGGAAGGTTATGAATTAATTGAATGAAAATTTATTTCTAATAAACCAAAGCAAAATCAATGAAGGAATTACCATGACAGCGGTAATTATAAAGAAAATACCCCAATCTCCCTGCAACCAGTCGACTAATGATCCTGAAGATGATGCCATTAGTGTTCTTCCAGCTGTTCCAAGCGATGCCAAAAGGGCATATTGAGTTGCGGTATACGTTCGGTCAACAAGTAGCGAAATAAAGGTAACAAAAGCCACAGTTGCAAAAGCTGCAGCCAAATCATCAAGTAATACTGCGGCAGCAAAGAGTAAAACTGATTTCTCAGACCATGCCATTACACTAAACATTATGTTTGTAATCGCCATTGCAATTCCTGAAATGAATAGCGCTCTAACAACACCTGATTTTATAGAAAACCAACCACCCAATAATGTAAATACAATTGTTGTTATCCATCCAAGTCCTTTTGAGTAAATTGCAATATCAGATTTTGAAAATCCCATTTCGTCGTAAAATATTATGGACATACGTCCCAAAAATGCTTCGCCAATTTTAAATAAAAATATGAACCCGATAATCAACAGACTGATGGTTAACCCATTTTTTTTGAAGAAACTAATTAGTGGACTTACGATAGTACTTACAAACCAGGCTGAAAATTTATTTAACTTTAAACGATCTTGATCACTTTTTTGAGCAATTTGCCTTTTATTCGATAGGTCTTCTGGAATAAATAAAAGTCCAATATTAAAAAGAAAAATGATTAAGCAAATGAACAGAAAAGTTAATTGCCAATAATTAGCTAAGCCTTGCTGTTCAAAATAATCAGCAACAAAAAGTGTGAGCATTCCACCTATTTTATAACCCGTCCACCAACCAACCACAGCTATTGATGCGCCAGCTGCCATTGATGCTTTTTCATTCTCACCTATTTGCTCAATTCTTAAAGCATCAATTGTTATATCTTGAGATGCCGAGGAAATAGCTATCAATAATCCAAGTAAAATAATTAATTCTAAATTTGTAACAGGATTGAGAGTTGTCCAAATAAATAGACATACCAGTATTGTTGCCTGTAAAGAAATGATCCACGATTTCCTGTGGCCAATTTTTTGTGTCAAGAAAGGAATTTTTACACGGTCAATAATTGGAGCCCAAATAAAGTTAATTGCATATACACTAAAAATAAGACCCGCCCATCCAATTGTACTTCTTGATAATTCATAATCTTTAAGCCAAAGTGAAAGAGCACTTCCAATTATCACCCAAGGAAAACCACTAATTGCTCCAAGCAGCAAGATGCGCAGCATTCTGTTATCAAAATAAATTGATAATCCTACATTTTCTCTCGTCATTAAATATTAGAATAGGTAATAGTGCCGACTGACGTCAATCAATATATTGCAGATTATTCGGACTTATTCAATTGGTGCAGGATTATCGCTGAAGCTTCTAAGATAAAGTATGACGTTTGCTCTATCTTTTTCTTTTTTTAGACCCACAAAAGACATTTTTGTACCTTCAATATATTTTTTTGGATTCAAAAGATATCCGTTAAGTTGCTCGTATGTCCAGTTGCCTCCGTATGCCGCCATTGCATTTGAGTATTTATAATCCTCTTTTGAACCAATATCTTTATTTACTATATCCCAGAGCGCTGGCCCAATTTTATTTGCTCCACCTTTTTCTACAACATGACACTGTGAACATTTCTTAAAGACCTTTGCACCTTTTTCTATATCTGCTGATGCAAGCAGAGTCTGAATTGGTATTTCGGGTTCCGCAGTAGCAGTGTCGTCTGCCATTGCTGCTGATGCAGACACCACCATATCTTCAGCGCCCTCAACTTGATAGGCTGCTACCTCAGGTTTTTCAACATGATATAAAATCTCACTGAAGTTTGCTAAACCGATAAATACAAGGGCCACAACTAATACACAGGCTACAATTTTATTAATTTCGAATGAATCCATGATGTCTCTTGACGTAATCAGATAATTATTTAAACAATAACCGAATTTAATCAAGTTTTTATGCGTCTTCTAGTCGCATAATTTGTTTATGATAAGCCAAGAAAACACAGCGATAATCATCCCGGTCAGATTACAAGCGAGCAGGCTACCAAACAAGCCTTTGCTCGACATTGCTGGCAAACCAATGATCCAACATGTTTGGGAGTCAGCCATTGCTTCTGATTTGGGTCGAGTAGTGGTTGCTACAGACAGTGATGAAATCGCCAAGTGTATTGAAAGTCTTGGGGGTGATGTATGTATGACTTCTGAAAATCATCAGACAGGTACTGATCGCATGCATGAAGCGCTTCAAGTAATTGATCCAGGTAAAATGATTCATTACATCATTAATTTACAAGGCGACTTGCCTACAATTAACTCGATGGCTTTAGAGAAAGTTTTAAATTTATTATCATCAGAAGAAAATGAAATAGGCACACTGGTCACCCAGTTTGAAAGAGAGGAAGATCTAAAGAAGGAGCAATTTGTAAAAGCAGTCTGTAATTTATCTGGTAGTGAAACTGAATCTTATGCAGAGAATTTTATAAGAAAACAAGGAGATTATGATTCTAAGAACCTTTTTCATCACATAGGTATTTACTCTTTTGAGAGAGATGCTCTAGAAAAATTTGTCACTTTGTCTCAAACTGATCGAGAAAAAAATGAAAAATTAGAGCAATTAAGAGCACTTGATAATAATATGAAAATAAAAATTGGTTTAATTGACTTTTTACCTCTCGGAGTTGATACTCCGGATGACTTAGAAGAAATTAGAAAGATATTAAGCAAATGAAAAAAATAGCTTTCCAGGGTGAACTCGGAGCTTATTCACATCTTGCGTGCATTGAAGCTGCGTCTGATCACAATCCTGTTGCGTGCAGAACATTTGAGTCTGCCATGGAGCAAGTTAATGCATCAGAGTGTCATTTAGCCATGATACCAATTGAAAACTCGGTCGCGGGCAGGGTAGCGGATATTCACTACTTACTTGGTGGATACGATTTAAAAATATATTCAGAACACTTTCAAGAGATCAATCATCAGTTAATGGTAAAACCAGGTGCTTCCTTAGATACAATTAAAAATGTACGTAGTCATTCTATGGCTATTGGACAATGTCATGCTGCGATAAAAAAATATAATTTAGATGTCATCATAATGGCGGACACCGCAGGTTCTGCCAAATTTATTAGTGAGCAAGGAACAATGGAAGATTCAGCGATTGCCTCAACACTTGCAGCTGATACTTATGGATTAGATATAGTAGATACAAATATTCAAGACATGAAAAACAATACAACTCGATTTTTAATAATGTCAAAAGAACTTCAACAAGAAAGAAACGAAAACTTGTCATACCTGACAAGTTGCATATTTGAAGTAAAGAGTGTTCCTTCAGCTCTTTATAAGGCACTCGGAGGTTTTGCAACTAATGGGGTTAATCTAACTAAATTAGAGAGTTTTATTGTTGATGGTGATTTTAATAAAGCTCAATTCTATATTGATCTAGATGGCCACGTTGAAGATCAATCGGTAAAAGGAGCTTTAGAAGAACTATCCTTTTATACTGAAAAACTGAAAGTCTTAGGTGTTTATCCAAAACATTCATATAGAAACAATTAGTTTACTTATTGTGCATCCAAGCAACAATTAATTGGTGAGCTACAGCCATTGCAGGAGGTATCCATATCCTGTCAGGGCTTTTACCAACGAATATACGATTTAAGTCTTCTCGAGATAACCATACTGCATCTTCAATTTCATCCTGATCTAAATCAGTTGTATCACCATCTGTTTGACAGAAACATGCGATCATTAATTGAGAGGGAAATGGCCATGGTTGGGTAAATTTATACTCAACACTTGTAACATTTAACCCCACTTCTTCTTTAACTTCTCTAATAACTGCATCTTCGATGGTTTCACCCGGTTCTAAAAAACCTGCCAGTGCTGAGAACATTCTGGGTGGAAATATTTTTTGGCGACCGAGTAAACATTTGTCTTTAAAAATAGGAAGCATGATTACGACTGGGTCAACACGAGGAAATAATTCTACGTTACAATTTTTGCAAATTTTTTTGCAACCTGCATCAACAGTTTCAAGTCGGGAACTTTCACATCTGGTACAAAAAATATTGGATGAATTCCATTCGACCATGGACTTAGCCTGGGCAAGAATACCTGTGTCTTCTGGGGAAATACTCTGCGCTATCGATCTTAAATCAATAAATTTACAGTTAGGAAATGCAGTTTTGTCGAAGTCTTTGTTACTTTTTGATAAATCTATGGCGTAGTAGCTTTTATTTTTTAACTTGCCTAGGAAAAGCAAATAAGCATCTTCAATAAAATTTTTTATTTGATCATATGTGGCTAAAAAAATTGTTGAATTTGAGCCAGGTTCACTGCTCACGTGTATCAATGGTTTCCCTGAGTGAAAAACAATAAAACGTGTTTCATTGTCCAATAAATTTGCTTTTTGCCAGTCTTTATCGCTTCTAAAACCTGACATTCTATCGAGAGGATTATTTGCAAATATTATTTTGTTCATTAATTTATTATTTATTAAACAACATTTTATTTTCGTTATGATACAATATTTTGGGAGATTGAGTAGACAAGTTATTCGCCAATCCGGTCAGGTCTGAAAAGAAGCAGCCGTAACGAAGATATTTGGGTTACGTTGATCTCCCACTAAAGATTAGTGATTTTTATGTCCGAAACAACCAACATACCTATTCCATTAAAATATAGACCACTAAAGTTTAGTGAACTTATTGGTCAAGATCTCATGTCTAAGACAATACAAAATGCAATTGAGATGAATAGAATTGCCAACGCTTATTTACTCACAGGGGTTAGAGGTGTGGGGAAAACAACGACAGCTAGAATTATCGCAAAATCACTAAATTGTTTGAACATAACGGAGCAAGATAACAACGAGCCATGTGGGGTTTGTGACAATTGTAAAGCGATAACAGAGTCAAGAAGTGTTGATGTTTATGAAATGGATGCAGCATCGCGCACTGGAATAGCTGATATAAGAGAGCTGATTGAAGGCGTTCAATACTCGCCCGTATCATCAAAGTATAAAGTATATATTATAGATGAAGTTCATATGTTATCGACCGCAGCCTTTAATGGATTACTTAAAACATTGGAAGAGCCGCCACCTCATGTGAAATTTATTTTTGCGACTACTGAGGTAAGAAAAATACCTACAACCATACTATCAAGATGTCAAAGATATGATTTAAAAAGAGTTGAACCTGATGATTTAGTTATTTTTTTAAAATCCATATGTGAAAAGGAAACTGTTGAGTTTGAGGAAGGTGCATTGAAAATTGTAGCAAGAGCTGCAGATGGATCTGTAAGAGATGGCCTGTCTATACTCGATCAATCTATTGCATTTTCAGGTAAACATATTTCTGAAGAGCAAGTAAAAGAGATGATCGGTTTAAACGATCCAACCAAAATTTTAGAACTAATCAAATTCATTACTGCCGGTCAAACTCAACAGTCACTTGAAAAAATAAATGAACTTTATGACAACGGAGCTGATCCATCAATGATTGTAAAAGATCTGATAGAAACTGTTCATAGTTTGACTATGATTAATATTGATGCAGCTGAGGGAGTTAAAAGCTCACTTACTGACAGTGAATATAATGCAGTGCAAGAGGTAGCAGGTAATCTTGATGTATCCACTCTCTCAATGATCTGGCAAATGCTTAATAAGGGATTGCATGAAGTTACAGACTCATTTTCTCCCATAACTTCGCTTGAAATGTTGATCATTAGGATCATTTATTTAAATGATATACCAAAACCTAATGAATTAATAAGTGAACTAAATAATATGGTTGAAAAAAATGATAATAAAATACAGGATAAATCAGGAGAAACATCTTCAGAAATGGATCCAAAAGTAAAAGAAATTATTGATTTCTTTCCTGGGACTGAAGTCGAACAAATTGAAGAGAAATAAATATGAATAATTTTAACAATATGATTAAGCAGGCCCAAGACTTGCAAAAAAAAATGGCTGAGGCTCAGGAAAAGGTAGAAACACTGGAAGCCGAGGGTATCTCAGGTGGAGGAATAGTTAAAATAACTATAAATGGAAAAAATAATGTAACTTCTGTAAACATTGACGAAACAGCGATAGATAAAAATGAGAAAGAAATTTTAGAAGATTTGATAGTTGCAGCTTTTAATGATGCGCGAGACAAAATTCAAAGAAAAATTGCGGATGAAATGAGTTCTCTTACCGGTGGTATAAAACTTCCTCCAGGAATGAAACTGCCTTTCTAGTATGAAATCTCGTATATCTAATCCAGAAATTGATAAGTTAATACTTTTAATCAGTAAACTGCCTGGTTTTGGACCCAAATCTGCGAGCAGAGCAGCACTTCATTTAATAAAGAATAAAGAACAGTTAATGGTCCCACTCGCTGAGTCGCTTTTATCATCGAGTGAAAATATTGTTACATGTGAAATTTGTGGAAACATCGATGTAAATTCTCCATGCATGATCTGTACAGATGAAGGTCGATCTAAAAATCAAATCTGTGTTGTTGAAAATATCGCTGATCTATGGGCACTTGAGAAATCTGAAGTATTTAATGGACTGTATCATGTGCTGGGTGGCACCCTATCAGCCATAAACAGCATTGGGCCAGATGATTTAAATTTAAAAAAACTGATTGATCGAATTGAAGGTGAAAAAATTGACGAAGTCATATTGGCTTTGAGTGCAACAGTTGATGGTCAAACAACCGCTCATTACGTAGCAGATACATTGTCAAAACACAGTGTTGAAGTAAGTCGCTTAGGTCACGGTGTACCTGTTGGCGGAGAGTTGGATTACATGGATGAAGGAACTATTGCCGCTGCTCTCAGTGCACGACAAAAAATTTAGTTTTATTGTATTTTCTCAATTTTTTTATTCAATCTTGACCTTATATCTAAGTTAGCCTATCTAAAGATTATGACAGTAAAAAAGATTTTAACTGCTCCAGATCCGTTTTTAAAGCAGATTTCAAAACCAGTTGATGAAGTAACTAAAGAGATCCAGGATCTAATGGATGACATGTTGGATACCATGTATGACGCACCTGGAATAGGTTTAGCAGCAGTTCAAATTGGAGTTCCTTTGCGTGTAATCGTGATGGATATAAGCTGGAGAAATGAAGAGGGCATAAAAGAACCTCTTTATTTTGTTAACCCTGAAATTACAGTAAAAACAAAAAATCTTTCAACGTATGAAGAGGGATGTTTATCGGTCCCAGATCAATACGCAGAAATTGATCGTCCAGAAGAATGTGAAATAAATTTTCTTGATTATAATGGAAAAAAGTCAACTCTAAACGCTAAAGGATTATTAGCGACCTGCATCCAACATGAAATGGATCATCTTGAGGGAATTCTTTTTATTGATCATTTATCAAATATGAAACGCAACATGATTGTAAAGAAGCTCATCAAAACAAAAAAACAATCAAAAAAAGAACGAATCGTCGCTTAGATAAAATGAAAAATTATCGCATCCTATTCATGGGCACAGCCCCATTCGCAGTGCCATCTTTAAAAAAAATTTTTTCTTCAAACAATCATTTGGTAGGTGTATATACATCTCCCGCAAAAAAGGCTAACCGAGGAATGAAATTATCAATTTCACCAGTGGCAGAATTTGCTGAAGCTGAAAATATTGAAATTAGCTCACCTCCTTCGATTAGTTCATCAGAGGAATTAAAAAAACTACGAGAAATGAATTTGGATATAATAATTGTTGTTGCTTATGGACTGATATTACCTGAAGAAGTAATCAACTTACCTAAACTTGGTTGTTTTAATGTACATGCGTCTTTACTCCCTCGGTGGAGGGGAGCTGCACCAATTCAGAGAGCAATGATTGAAGGTGATCAGACTACGGGCGTTACAATTATGAAAATGGATAAAGGCCTTGATACTGGAGATATTGGGCTACAAAAAGAAATACAAATTGAACAACAAAACTACAGTGAGTTAGAAAAAGAACTCGCAAATGAAGGAGCTAAATTGCTTATAAACTTTATTAATAGATTAGATAGCTCTATCCAGTTTACTAAACAAAATGACACGCAAGCTTGTTATGCCAAGAAAATACAAAAACAAGAAGCTTTAATTGACTGGACTGAAAATGCCGAGAAAATAAATAGACGTATAAATGCATATAATCCTAGTCCATGTGCTTGGTTTTCACTAAATAATAAAAGAATTAAAATACTGAAGGCTGAGGTAATTCATGAGAAAGGCGAGGCCGGAAAGATTATGAATGAAGAATTTTTAATTGGTTGTGGCATTAATTCAATTAGACCGTTGCTTCTAAGAGTTGAAGGTAAACAAGATTGTACAATCAATGATTTTCTCTTAGGACATAAAATTGAAGTTGGCTCCTATATTCAATGAATAGGTACAAAATAAAAATTGAGTATGATGGCACTCCGTTCGTAGGATGGCAAAGACAAGAAAATGGACAATCAGTTCAAGGGTGTATTGAAAAAGCAATAAATAATATATTTGAGGAAAACATTACTATCTTTGGGGCTGGTAGAACAGATGCAGGTGTTCACGCAATGGGGCAGGTTGCTCATTTTGATGTTACAGACAAATTACTTGAACCATATGTAATTAAGAACGCATTAAACGACCACTTGAGGCCATTTCCAATTTCCATATTAGAAGTAGAGAAAGCAGATAATGATTTTCATGCAAGATTTGATGCAACTCAAAGAAAATACCTTTATAGAATAGTAAACAGAAAGTCACCACTCACTATTGAGAAGGGAAGAGCTTGGCAAGTACATAAAGACATTGACGTTGATTTGATGAAGGAATGCATTTCTTCGATTGAGGGTCAGCATGACTTTACAACGTTCCGTTCAGCTCATTGTCAATCTGATAGTCCAATAAAAACTTTAGACAGTCTAAAAATTAGCCAATCAGAAGAAAATATCTATTTTGGTTTCACTGCAAAATCATTTCTGCATCATCAAGTTAGATCAATTGTTGGTAGTTTAAAGTTAGTTGGAGAAAAAAGTTGGTCACTTGGCGACTTTGAAAAAGCGTTTAATTCAAAAGATCGCTCTAAATGTGGAGCACTTGCTCCTCCTGAGGGTTTATATTTTATGGAGGTTAAATACTAATTATTGTGAGCAGTTTTCAATTGTTTGAACATCTATATCTAATTTTTCTGCGGTGTTACCAAAAAAGATCCCTCTGATTGGCGCCGCATAACTTGCATCTAAGCCGCATGAAACTCGAATATATCTCTCATCAGGACAACATTGATTTGTAGGATCAAAGCCAACCCAACCAAGTTGATCTATATAAAGTTCAGCCCATGCGTGTGTAGCTTGAAATTCAGAGTCATTTCTATTTTTATGCATGTAGCCATTTACATATCTTGAGGGAATGCTCAAGTATCTAGCAGCGGAAATCATTATGTGTGCTTGATCTTGGCAAACACCCTTCTCTTGATCTATTGACATAGCTGCAGTCGTGTTTGTATTGGTGGTATATGGTTCATATTTAATTTTTTTTGCAATCAAGAGCATTAAATCATGAGCAATAGTTACAGTGTCTTCATTTGAGCTATCTTTTGAGGCAATAGAAGCTAGCTCTTTTATTTTATCATTTGGAAGTGTTAAAATTGTACTTCTTAAATAGACATAAGGATCGATTTTATCATTCAAACTTTCATACACTCCATTTGTATCAATTGTTTCAACTTCTCCTTTAACTACAAATTTAATTTCCTTTTCTGATGGCTCGCCTTTGAAGTTAATTATATTATTTCCCTCTCCATCTCTAAATATTTCACCACCAGATTTGTTATTTCTTTTTACAGTCCAATTCAATATTTTAAGACCATTGTAGGGTGATGGAGTCAACTTTGTTGTTTGAATTAACCCTAATAGGTTATCATCGTATTCATAATTTGTTGTATGATTGATTGTAAGTAACATGATCTACCTAAAAAAATGATTTTGAATTTGATTGTCTAAGAAAGATATCTTCGATACAAAATTGGTCACATACTCATGCAAACCATATTCAATAATTGACTCGACAGTTTCGTCTTTCACAGAATTATGAACTGATTTAAGGCCAGAGTAAATGTCACTGATTTTATCAGGACTGCATTTCAAACAATTAAGATGATAAACAATATTATTTATACAAAAACTTAAAGAACGTGAACAATCATTATTAAGTATAAAAAAATGCGCAATTTTTGTTGAGGTCACGTCTCCATCATAAGCCCATCTAAAAGCGCGAAATGAAGATAGTGATCGTAAAAGTATAATCCATTGTAAATTATCAAGATTTCCCCCTATATAATCAGCAGTTGGAAGTAGTACAAAATATTTTACATCGAGCAATCTTGCAGAATTATCTGCTCGTTCAATGAATGTACCAAGAAATATGAAATGATATCCGTCATTTCGTAATAATGAGTTTGCTGATCCCCGAAACATATTTACTTGTTGAATAGTCCATTCAGTAAAGTTTGGTAGATCAGCACGAGTAAATTTTTTATTTTTTAGCTCCAATATCTCTTTGTATGACTTATTAATCGCAACCCATGCCTCAGGAGTGAATGCAGTCCTCACTAATAGAGCATTATTTCTAGCTTTGGATATACAGCTGTACACAGAGGAAGGATTTTCTTCGTCAAAAAAAATATAATCCTCAACATTTTCCTGATTTATTTCATTGTATTTAGTAAAGTAACCTTGAGCAGCACCCGCAGCTGATAATACTGAGTCCCATTCATTATGGTAGCCTTTAGGGTTAGGAAACAAAGACATTCTATAACCCACATCAAGAAGGCGTGCCATAGTTTCTGCTCTTTCCATATATCTACTAATCCAGTAAAGATTCTCTGCTGTTCTGCTTAGCATGTTAATCTGCGAGGACCCAAGTGTCCTTTACTCCTCCCCCTTGTGATGAATTTACTACATAAGATCCTTTATTTAATGCAACTCTTGTTAATCCCCCTGGGCATAATTGTACTTTTTCTCCAACAAGACAGAATGGACGTAAATCAACTCGTCTTCCTGAAACTTCATTATCTATTAATGTTGGTGAGGATGATAAGTCTAATGTTGGTTGAGCAATATATCCTCGAGGGTTACTTTTCAGTTTAGTAGAGAACTCTGAAATTTGATCTTTAGTTGATTTAGGTCCAATTAACATTCCATAACCACCTGAACCATCAACCTCTTTCACTACAAGTTTTTCAATATTTTCTAATACATAAGTTAATTCATCATCTCTTTCACATCTCCATGTTTCAACATTATCTAGAATAGGTGTTTCACCAAGGTAAAATTTTATCATTTCAGGAACAAATATATAAATAGCTTTGTCATCTGCGATACCAGCACCAGGAGCTGAGCATATATTCACACCACCTGTCTTATAAACTTGAGTGATCCCCGGGACGCCAATGACTGAGTCCGGGTTATAACAAAGAGGATCTAAAAATTCGTCATCAATTCTTCGATAAACAACATCTATTTTTTTTGGTCCATCAACTGTCTTCATATAGAGCAAATCATTTTCAACAAAAAGATCTTGTGACTCCACCATTTCAATACCCATTTGATCGGATAAAAAAGTATGTTCGTAATATGCACTATTTAAATGGCCTGGAGTTAATAAGACAACTGTTGGTATACTGCTATCACATTTTTTTGGGGCAAGACTCATTAGCGTCTGCAGTAATCTAGTAGGATAGTCATCAACTCGTAAAACACGATTCGTATGAAATAAATCAGGAAACATTTTCATCATGATTTCTCTATTTTCCAACATGTATGAAACACCGGATGGTGTCCGACAATTGTCTTCTAAAACATAAAACTCATCTTTTCCTGTTCTGACTAAGTCAACACCAATTATTGGACTATAAATCTTTCTTGGAGGTGAAAAGTTGATCATAGACTGATCATAGGACGATTTTTTATAAACTATTTCTTTTGGAACAATCCCCGCCTTAAAAATTTCACCGCTATTATAAATATCGTGAAGAAAAG
>CACMAQ010000015.1:0-15668 GCA_902611715.1 uncultured Pelagibacteraceae bacterium
TTTAGCATTTTGTAATCGAATTTGATGTGATAGCTTAATTTTAAATTCTTTATCTAAATTAATTGAAAAAAGATAAGCTCTTTTCAATTTGTTATCGAAAGCAATCACTATATCGAAGAGACCAAAAAATAAATTTGGCAATATTTTTTCTAATGGATTTGCACTTTCAATCTTTTCCTTTGCAAGGCCTGCTTCATAAGAAACATAGCCTGCTAAACCACACTGAAACTTTGGTAACGATTTAATTTTTTTTGATTTAAAACTTGATATTAATTTATTTATTCTTGCAAATTTTTTTGAATTTAAATAATTTTTGCTTGCATTGAACTTTATGGTGTAGATAGGATCAAATGCAATATAGGAATACCGATTATTTTCAGATATCGTTTTATTTGCACTATCTAAAAAAATTAAATTTCTTTTATCTTGAAATCTTATTAATACTTCTTCCGGATTAATGTAATCAAGTTTATTTATCTTTATCTTTTTTTTTCTCATATAAAATACTGGTAGGGATATCCGGAGTCGAACCGGAACGCCCGAAGGCACCAGATTTTGAGTCTGGCGCGTCTACCAATTCCGCCATATCCCCATTCTTAAAGACTTATTATACTTTACTTATATTCGTCATAAAGGCTTAGTAGAATTATGTATGCAAATATATATATTAGCAATGGTATGTTAATCTCAATTTATCATAACTTAAAAGCGTATTTTGTCTCACTTGGTGAGCGTTTTATAAAAACTAAGTTCGCTTATCCGTTTATCTTTTTGATGGGATTAATTGAAGCAATTATTTTTCCATTCCCTCAAGAAATATTCATGGTTCCAATGATGGCATTAGACAAAAAGAAAATATTTAAAATTGCTGGACTCTCAGTTCTTGGCTCAATCACTGGAGCGATAATTGCATATTTTATTGGTGTATACTTCTTCAATAGTGTAGGAAATTTTATTCTTCAGAATTTAAATTTGGTTGAGTCATTTAAATCATTTGTTAATGACATAGATAATTATGGTTTCCTTTACGTTTTCATAGGTGGTTTTACTCCTATTCCTTTTAAAATTGTTACACTGACAAGTGGTTTTTTAGGTATTAATTTTTTTATTTTCTTAGTTGCAAGTGTGGTCTCAAGATCAGTGAGATTTTTTCTTATAGGCTATTTAATCTATCGATTTGGAAGCATTGCACTTGAATCATTTGAAAAAAGAATAAATTTATATTCATTTATTCTTATAACTTTAGTGATTTTAGGCATTTTATATATTACATACTAGAATTATGAGTCTTATTAACATCAACTTTATTATCTCAGCATTAGTAATAATTGCAGTATTCGTACTGCAGTACGTATTTAATATGGCTCCTTGTGACATGTGTCTCGTTGAAAGGTATCCTTACTATTTATTAATTATAATTGGTTTGGCTTCAATTATTTTTAAATTTGAAAAAAGAGCAACAATTAAAAGGATCACAAACTATGCTTCAATTCTGATTTTACTATTTGGATTTTTGTATACCTTAAGACATGTATTGGTCGAAAGAGGCTTGGTTAATTTAAATTCAGGATGTGCCTCTAATTTGTCTGATTTATCTGACAAGTCTAAACTTTTAGAAAGTCTTAATCAAACTCCATTGATTAGATGTGACGAACCGACTTATTTATTTAATTTTATTTCGGTAGCTGAGGCAAACTTGATTATGACATTTTTACTATTATCTATAACTTTGTATTTTGTATTTTTGAAAAATGAACGTTAAAGAAAAAATTTTAAAAAAGATTATTAGAGTTGATCAGGCAGGTGAGCTTGGTGCTCAGCAAATATATCAAGGTCAGAAAATGATATTCAAACTTCAAAAAAATAAGAAAGATTTTGACCAAATATCGAAAATGGCTAAAGATGAAGAGGAACATTTAAATTTTTTTGACAATATCGCCAAAGAAAAAAAGATCAGACCCACAAAACTGAAAGGCCTATTTGGTATTGGTGCTTACGCAATGGGTGTAGGTACTGCCTTCATGGGCCCCAAAGCAGCCTATGTGTGCACTGAGGCAGTTGAAGAAATTATTGAAAAACATTATCAAAAACAAATTGATCAACTAGAGGGAGTGGACGAAGAATTAAGAAAAAAATTAGTAAAATTTCGCGATGATGAAGTTGAACATAAAAATACCGCTATTGATGAAGGGTCGCGAGAAGCCTTTGGTTATTCTGTGTTAAGAAAAACAATCAATGAAACAACAAAAGCTGCTATTTTTTTGGCTGAGAGAATTTAATTATCTTTCTAATTGAATATCCCAATATAAGAAATCCATCCAGCTTTCATGCAAAAAGTTAGGAGGAAAAGATCGGCCACATTTATCTAAATCAGCCATTGTAGGTACTTTTGGAATATTGAGAGGCTTCATACCCGAGTTTTTCAAAAGTTTTCCTCCCTTTTTTACGTTACAACTTGAACATGCTGTTACAATATTTTCCCAAGTTGTTTCACCACCGTGTGATCTAGGTATAAGATGATCAAATGTTAAATCTTTCTTTGAACCACAATATTGACAACTAAACTTATCACGCAAAAAAACGTTAAATCTTGAGAATATTGGATTTCTATTAGGCTTGATGTACGTTTTTAAACTAATAACGCTTGGCAAATACATTTGAAAACTTGGACTTCTAATTTCTCTTTCATAGTTTGATACAATATTTACCCTTCCAAGAACAACAGCTTTTACACTATCTTGCCAACACCAGAGAGAAAGCGGATAGTGGCTAAGAGGCCTGAAATCTGAATTTAGAACCAAAGCTGGACATTTTTCTAAAGGAACTGCAATACTCATTATTAATTAATATATGCAATTGTATAAATATTTCAAAAAATATTTTAATTTGAGAATTTTTCGACTAAGAATTTAATAGCTATATCTAATCCGTCTTGAGCAATTGAATGCTGAGTGTTTGTAGAAATATGAGCCTTAACATCTATACTCAATTGTGATAATTTTTTTTCAGCTTCAATAGTTTCTTGATAAGGAACCATAGGGTCCATATCTCCATGAATTAGGTAAATTGGAGGTTTAGACTTTAATTCATCTTTTAAAATTTCTGGAGCAATAAGCCTCCCTGAAAAGCCTACAATTGCTCTCATAGAATTTTCTCTTCTAAGGCCAACATGTAAACTCATCATTGTACCTTGACTAAAGCCTACGAGTGCCAAATTATCATCACTTAATTCATAATTCTTAAGTTGTTCATCAATATAACTGTTAAGGGTATCAGCTGCGTTTAATACACCCTTCCAAATAGTTGCAGGATCACCCGATTGAAAATCAAACCATTGATATCCCATTGGGTTTAATCCACATTTTTCAGGTGCATTAGGTGATAAAAAAACTGCGTCGGGCATTTGAGGCTGAATATAATTAGCAAGGCCAATCAGATCATTGCCATCTGCGCCGTATCCATGACAAAATATTACAAGTTTTGATGGCTTTGAAGAGTCTTGGGGTTCTAAAACTGGTCCACTTAAGATTGGCATTAAGATACTTTTCTTTCAACAATGCTCACAATGTCACTCATTATATCTTTAAGCTGATAATCCTTTGGAGTATAAACTGCTTGAACTCCGTTTTTAATTAATATCTTTTCATCTTCTGTTGGAATTATACCCCCAACTATTACTGGAATATCATCAATTTTATTTTTTTTCATTTCATTCATAATTTCCTCGACAAGCTGCACATGAGAACCGGATAGAATAGAAAGTCCAATGATGTGTACATCTTCTTCAACAGATGATTTTACTATTTGTTCAGGTGTTAATCTAATTCCTTCGTACAAGACATCCATTCCACAATCACTCGCACTTACAGCAATTTGTTCAGCCCCGCTAGAATGCCCATCAAGGCCAGGTTTGCCCACAAGAAATTTAATTCTTCTTCCAATCTTATCTGATAATGACTCAACTCTTTTACGTATTGGACTGTAATCGTCATTATTGGATGGTTGAATATTAGTTATACCAGTTGGTGCTTTGAACTCACCAAAAACATCCCGAAGTACTTGAGACCATTCACCAGTCGTCACACCTGCCTTTGCAGCTATAATAGAAGCTTCCATTATATTTTCACCAGATTTTGCTGCCTCATTTAAGTGATTTAAAGCGTTATCAACCTGTTTTTGATCTCTATTTTGTCTCCAATCAATTACTGCTTTTACTTGCTCATTTTCAATTTTTGGATCAATTGTCTCTATGCCTCCATCATTTGATACTAGGGGTGACTCTTCAGTTTCAATATACTCATTAACTCCAACTACGATTTGCTCTTTATCATTAATTCTTTTTAGCCTTTCTTTTTGAGAATTGACCAATTCCTGTTTTAAATAACCACTTTCAACTGCAGCTACTGCACCACCAATTGATTGAATGTGATTAAATTCTTTCATCGCAGTCTCTTTAAGGTCTCTAACCTTTTCATCAATTACTTCAGAGCCATTGAATATATCGTCAAAATGTAGAAGATCTGTTTCATACGCAACAATTTGTTGTAATCTTAAGGACCATTGTTGATCCCATGGTCTTGGCAATCCCATTGCTTCATTCCAAGCTGGCAATTGAACTGCTCTTGCTCTTGCATCTTTTGAGAGAACAACGCCTAGCATTTCAATTAATATTCTATATACGTTGTTCTCAGGTTGTTGCTCAGTTAATCCAAGACTGTTTACTTGCATGCCATACCTAAATCTTCTGTTTTTTGGATCCTTAACACCATATCTCTCTTTTGTAATTTCATTCCACAAAGATACAAATGCTCTCATTTTACACATCTCAGTAATAAATTTGATTCCAGAATTAACGAAGAAGCTTATGCGACCTACCACATTTTCAAATTCTTCCTCTGATAACACATTTGAGGTTTTAACTTTATCGAGATACGCAACTGCAATTGAAAGACCAAAAGCTAATTCCTGCTCAGGAGTTGCGCCTACTTCAACTAAATGGTAAGGACATACATTGATTGGATTCCAATTTGGCATTTCTTTAAAAGTAAAAGTAATCACATCTGATATTATTTTTAAACTCGGATCAGGTGGAAGAATATATGTTCCTCTTGAGAGATATTCTTTTAAAACATCGTTTTGGGTTGTCCCCCGTAATTTGTTTCTGTCTATGCCCTGCTCATCTGCAACGGCTACATATAAACTTAGTAACCATGCAGCTGTAGCATTAATGGTCATTGATGTATTCATTTTATCTAATGGAATTTGATTAAAGAGTGATCTCATATCGCCAATATGACAAATTGGAACGCCAACTTTACCAACTTCCCCTTTAGAGAGAATGTGATCGCTGTCATACCCAGTTTGAGTAGGTAAATCGAAGGCTACTGAGATACCTGTTTGACCCTTTGATAGGTTCTTAAGATAGAGTTCATTTGACTTTTTGGCAGACGAATGTCCTGCGTAAGTTCTTATGAGCCAAGGTTTATCCATTGTTTTTCAACGTTTTTTTTTGGTTTTATTAAATCCTTTTGTTTAAAATGTATATACTAATCTAGCTAAAATGGCTATAAACCTAGAAAAAAGAAACATTAGTTTTATATAATTTACACTACAGGAGCAGATTTATGACTACTGAAGAAAAAGATATTTATGCAATAGGTGAGGTTCCACCCCTAGGTTTTGTCCCTAAGAAAATGCACGCATGGGTAATCAGAAGAGATCGTCATGGAAACCCAATGCAATCATTTAAAGAAGAAGAATTTGATGTTCCTGAAGTTGGATCCAATGACGTTTTGATATTCGTAATGGCCGCGGGTGTAAACTACAACGGTGTTTGGGCTGGTCTAGGAAAACCTGTATCTACGCTTGATATGACTAAAAAAGACTATCACATCGCAGGTTCTGATTGTTCTGGAATAGTTTGGAAAGTTGGTTCTGGCGTAAAAAAATGGAAAGTGGGCGATGAGGTAATCATTCATGGTATGCAGTGGGATCATGAGGATGCTGAGGTTAATGGTGGTGAACCAATGATATCAAAAACAAATAAGGTCTTTGGTTACGAAACAGCTGATGGAACCTTTGCTCAATTCACAGCTGTTCAAGCGCACCAAGTTTTACGTAAGCCGCCAAATTTATCTTGGGAAGAAAGTGGTTGTTATATGTTAACTCTTGCAACTGCATATAGAATGCTATTTGGCCATGCTCCCAATGAATTAAAGCCAGGTGAATTTGTTTTAATATGGGGCGCATCGGGAGGCCTTGGAAGCATGGCAGTGCAACTTGCAAAAATTGTTGGCGCTAAACCAATTGGTATTGTTTCTGATAACTCTAAAATTGATTATGTAAAAGATCTTGGAGCCGTTGGTGTTCTAAACAGAAAAGATTTTGATTGTTGGGGTGAACATCCTGATATTGATGACGCTGAAACATATGCAAAGTACATGAAAGAAGTAAGAAAATTTGGTAAGGCATTATGGGAATTTACAGGTAAGGGCAATAATGTTGACATGGTATTTGAGCATCCAGGCGAAACTACCGTTCCTGTTTCATGTTTTGTAGTAAAACCAGGCGGAATGGTTGTTATTTGTGCTGGTACGACAGGATATAATCTCACATTAGATGCTAGATACCTATGGATGCAGAGTAAAAGACTTCAGGGTTCACACTTTGGAAATTCAAAGCAAGCGAATGCAGCGAATGAACTTGTTATTGACGGCACGTTAGATCCTTGTATGTCAGAGCTTTTTGCATGGAACAATATTCCTGATGCTCATGAAAAGATGCTTAACAATGAACATAAAGGTGGAAATATGGCTGTCCTTGTTGGCGCTGCAAAAGAAGGACAAAAATCTCTAAACTAGAAAGTTAAACATGCACGAACTAATTTCTAAATGTCAAAAATCCCTTATTACTGTCGATAAGTATTACGATGCTGCCCTGCAACATGTAAGAGGTGAGTTAATTGTTAATGGAAAATTATCTCGTGATAATCTAGATAGGGAACAACATGCTGCGCATGGCTTATCTTGGGTTGCTGCATATAGAGCTACTTTGAAAGAAATGGTTAATTGGGCCTCAAACCTAGACTCGACCGGGACGTTTAATGAAACAGAGCAATTAATTTTGCAAATTACTTTTTCGGAATACTGTGCGCAAATTAAATCTGGGATACCAATGTCACAACTTGAGTATGTTCGTCCTCAAGATTTAGGATTAAAAAATGGTCTTTTTCAAGAAACAGGAACTGAAGAATTTAATGATCTGATTTTGAATGGCAATAGTACTGCAGATCGCATGAAACTTGCTCAATTATTAAAAGATGGATTTTCAAGTAAAAACTTTGGTAATAGCGGCCTAGATGAAACTACATCAATAATTCAAGAACAATTCAGAAAATTTGTTGAAGATGATGTGACGCCAAACGCTCATGAATGGCACCTCAAAGATAACCTTATTCCGATGTCTGTAATTGAGAAAATGTCTGAACTTGGTGTATTTGGTCTGACGATACCTGAAGAATACGGTGGACTTGGAATGACAAGATTTGTTGACTGTGTGGTAACTGAGGAACTTGCAAGGGGTTATATTGGCATTGGCTCACTTGGTACACGCGGTGATATAGCTGCCGAATTACTGATTACAGGTGGCACTGAAGGACAGAAAAATAAATATTTACCGAAAATTGCATCTGGTGAAATACTTCCATGCGCTGTATTAACTGAACCTCATTCAGGATCTGATATGGGCTCATTCAAAACAAGAGCAGTTGCTAATGGAGAGCACTATACAATCACAGGAAACAAGACATGGGTTACACACGGAGCTCGAAGTGACGTGATGATGTTATTAGCACGCACGAACCCTGATGAGAAAGGCTACAAAGGTTTGTCAATGTTCCTTGCTGAAAAACAGAGGGGTGATGATGATAATATGTTCCCTGATGAGGGAATTAGTGGTGGTGAAATCGAAGTTTTAGGCTACAGAGGCATGAAAGAGTACGAAATGGCTTTTGACGGCTTTAAGGTTAAAAAAGAAAATTTACTTGGTGAAAAAGAAGGAAATGGCTTCAAACAAATGATGGAAACTTTTGAAGCAGCTCGTATACAAACTGCAGCTAGAGCACTGGGTGTAGCACAATCAGCTTTTGAAACTGCAATGCAATATGCAATAGATAGGCTAGATACAAATGGCAGTTCGCTGTATGACAAGCCTAGAAATGCATCGAAGATTGTTTCTATGGCTACTGAGATTATGGCTGCAAGACAATTAACTTATTATGCTGCAAGAGAAAAAGATAAAGGACACAGATGTGATTTGGAAGCAGGAATGGCAAAAATGTTGGCTGCTAGAGTTGCTTGGGCATGCGCTGATAACGGAGTCCAAATCCATGGAGGTAATGGGTTCGCGCTTGAGTATCCGATAAGTAGGATTTTATGTGACTCCAGAATTTTAAATATATTTGAGGGAACTGCTGAAATACAGGCTGACATTGTAACACGTCGACTTATTTCTACTAACCCCGCTTAATTTTATATGCCAGGTTTTTTATATTACTTATTAATTCCTATATCGCTTCTAGCTGTTTTAGCTGTTTTAGGAACAGGTATTTATGCCATGTTTAAAGGTGGAGAATTTAACAAAAAGTACTCAAATAAACTTATGAGACTTAGAATAACTCTACAGTTTATTGCCATTGTAATAATTATGAGTGCTCTTTACTTTTCAACTAATTCTTAATGGTAAAACTCAATAAAATTTATACAAGGGCCGGTGATAAAGGCAAAACAGGACTAGTATCTGGGAAACGTGTATTTAAGGATAATATAAGAATAAAAGCATACGGAACTGTCGATGAACTGAATTCTATACTTGGAATTTTAAATACGAGTGCCAAATCATCTTTGAAAAAAATAATTTCAGAAATACAAAATGACTTATTTGATTTAGGTGCTGATCTTGCAACTCCAGTTGAAAAAAAACCAAAATATAAACCGCTACGCGTTACAAGCAAGCAGGTTACAAGAATTGAAAAAACAATTGACAAATATAACGCAAAGTTAGCACCCCTTAATTCTTTTGTGCTACCGGGAGGGTCTCATTCTGCGGCATTTTTACACAACGCAAGAACTGTAACGCGCCGAGCCGAAACACAGATTGTCGCACTTGCGAAAAAAGAAGAAGTCAACGAAGAAGCAATTAAATATATCAATCGGTTATCAGATTTATTTTTTGTTTTATCAAGAGTTGAGAACAACAATGGCAAAAAAGATATTTTGTGGAAACCTGGTAAGAATGTATAATTTATGTTTACTCAACAAAAAAGATATTATAACAAATAAATCATGAAAATTTTAGTCCCAGTTAAAAGAGTTATTGATCCGTACGTTAATATCAGAGTTAAATCTGATCAAACTGGTGTTGAAACTGAAAACGTAAAAATGTCTATGAACCCCTTTTGTGAAATTGCAGTTGAAGAGGCAATTAGATTAAAAGAAGCTGGTAAAGCTGAAGAGATCATCGCCGTTTCAATCGGCAATCAATCTTGTCAAGAAACTATTCGAACGGCGCTTGCAATGGGAGCTGACCGAGGAATACATGTTCTCACAGAAGAAAAAGTCGAGCCTATTTCAATTGCAAAAATTCTAGCAAAAATTTGTGAAAGCGAGTCACCTGGACTAGTGATATCCGGAAAGCAAGCGATTGATGGAGATAACAATCAAACTGGACAAATGCTTGCTGCACTAACAGATATGCCTCAAGGAACGTTTGCTTCAAAAGTTGAAATCGACGGTGATAAAGTTAAAGTCACCAGAGAAATAGATGGAGGTTTACAAACTGTAAATCTGAATATGCCCGCTATTATTACCACCGATTTAAGATTGAATGAACCTAGGTATGCTTCACTGCCCAATATAATGAAAGCAAAAAAGAAACCAATTGATCAAAAATCTCCTGACGACTATGGAGTTGATGTTACACCTAGAGTAAATATTTTAAAAGTTATTGAGCCTCCAAAGCGTCAGGCTGGAATCAAAGTCGAGAATGTTGGAGATCTTGTAGAAAAATTAAAGAATGAGGCAGGAGTTATATGACATCACTTTTTTATATCGAGCATGCAAACGGAAAGGTCAGCGATCAAAGTTTAAAAGCTATAACAGCAGCGTTTCAAATTGAAGGCGATGTTCACGGACTTATTGTGGGCTCAAATATTGATGAAGCTGTTGCGGAGGCTTTAAAAATTAATGGATTGAGTAAATTACTCCACTTGGATGATGAAGCATTTGATAATGTTTTGGCTGAAAAACTTACTCAAGTCATTTTTAATATTGCCGGAGATTATGACTACTTTTTGGCTGCAGCAACAACAACTGGTAAAAATGTGATGCCTAGACTTGCTGCAAAACTTGATGTCTCTCAAATATCGGAGATCGTTGCTGTTGAAAGTGCAGATACATTTATTAGAACAATTTATGCTGGTAACGCTATTGCAACTGTTCAAACATCTGACGCAAAAAAAGTTCTCACGGTTAGACCTACTGCTTTCAAAGCTGCAACAACTGACTCTGCTGATTGTGAGGTTGCAAAGATAAGTACTGAGAATATTCCATCAATTTCGGAATTTGTGGGCGAAGAGCTAACAAAATCTGATAGGCCAGAACTTACATCTGCAAAGACAATTATTTCAGGCGGGCGTGGAATGCAAAATGGAGAAAACTTTGAACTTTTGGATAAAGTGGCCGAAAAACTCGGAGCTGCTGTTGGAGCATCTCGAGCTGCCGTTGATGCAGGCTTTGTTCCAAATGATTATCAAGTTGGACAAACTGGTAAAGTTGTAGCACCCGAACTGTATATAGCGGTAGGAATATCTGGAGCGATTCAGCACTTGGCTGGTATGAAAGACTCAAAAATTATAGTTGCCATAAATAAAGATGAAGAAGCGCCTATATTTGATGTAGCAGACTATGGTTTGGTAGCAGACTTGTTTCAAGTTCTTCCTGAGTTAGAGCAAGCCTTATAATTATTTATAAATTACTATCAATGTAATCTTGAAAGTAGTTACTATCCCATTCAGTGGGACCAATAAACTTTGCTATTTGATTTCCCTCTTGATCAATAAAAAAAGAAAATGGCAGTCCTGCTGCTCTTACTTCTCGTGGTATATTATTTTTATCGTCAAAGAATAAATCTATATTTTGGATTTCGTATTCATTAAAAAAATTTACTGACTTTTTCTTCGGCCCACGATCAACGCTTATTGCAAGTATCTGAAAAGCTTGTTTATCATATTTTTGTTGCAATCTATCGAGTGATGGCATTTCTTCTTTGCAAGGTTCACACCATGTTGCCCAGAGATTAATTAAAAGCAACTTGCCATTAAAATCATTTAAAGTGACATCATTGCTATTGATATCTTCGAATTTACTCAAAAAACCTTGTTTTTTTTCAATTATCAACTCATTCGCGTGTGAATTTGAAGTATATAAACTGTTGCAAAAGATAAGGATTATGGCATATACCATCAAAATTATAAATCTACTGCATAAAGAAATCATCATTATTTGAGAAATAAATAGTTTTAGTAAAATGTCCATTAAAAAAAATAAGTTAAGAGATAGATTTAAAAAAAAATCGAGTGAGTCTTTTATAAATATCAATTCGTCTTTGGAAAATGACAAATTTTTATTTGAAGAGGATATTGATGCATCGATTGCACACGCCACAATGCTCTCGTCTCAAAAAATAATTTCTAATAAAGACTCAAAAAAAATTATTTCTGGATTAAAAAAAATTAGGACTGAAATTAAAAATAATAAATTTATATTTGATGATAATCTTGAAGATATCCACATGAATATTGAAAGTAGACTAGAAGAGCTTATTGGTGATGCCGCTGAAAGGTTACATACTGGTAGATCTAGAAATGATCAAGTTGTAACAGATTTAAAATTGTGGATGAAAAAAGATAATATACTGATTTCAAAAAAATTAAAAAAACTGAAATCTGCATTACTACAGGTTGCAAGTAAAAATATTTTGATTACGTTTCCAGGCCTTACTCACCTACAAACTGCCCAGCCAATATCAGTTGGACATTTTTTTATGGCTTACTTCGAAATGTTTAACAGGGATACAAATCGAATCACCGATTCTTTTAGAAGAATGAACGAAAATCCGCTTGGTGCAGGAGCCTTAGCGGGAACTAATTTTCCAATTAATAGAAACAAAACAACAAAAATGCTTGGCTTTAAAAAACCTACAAAAAATTCATTGGATACAGTTTCTGATCGAGACTTTGTGGTAGATTTTTTATCTAGTTCATCCTTAATGGCTGTTCACTTATCAAGGTTAGCCGAGGAAATTACTCTTTATAATTCCGATTTAGTGGGTTTCTTTAAAATCGGAGACCAATTAATGTCGAGTTCCTCAATTATGCCTCAGAAGAAAAATCCTGATGGTGCTGAATTAATTAGAGCAAAATCTTCAACAATTTCAGGAAATCTATCATCTATGCTTAACTTGCTTAAATCTCTTCCACTAACTTACAGCAAAGACCTTCAGGAAGATAAAGCACTTGTAACCTCAACAAGTAAAAACATTCATCTTTGTCTCGATTGTATGATCGAAATAATCTCTACAATTAAAATTGAGAAATCAAACATCGAGAAAAAGCTTAAATCTTCTTTTGCCAATGCAACTGATTTAGCAGATTGGCTAGTTATAAATCTTGGGTATTCTTTTAGAAGTGCACACAATTTAACCGCTAAAATTGTCAACTTTGCAGAAAAAAAGAAAATAAGTTTAAATAAGATATCGATGAAGGATTATAAAAAATTTGATAAAAATATAGACAAATCTTTGTACGGATTTTTAGATTTGAAAAATAGTATTAACAATAAAAAAAGCTATGGCGGAACAGCAATATCCGAGATAAGAAAAATGATTAGTCAAGCTAGGAAAGAATTAAGTAATGAAAAATATTAGTATTTTGATTATCTTCATATGTATTCTTGGTTGTGGGAAAAAAGGCTCTCTTGAATTTCCCCCAACAGAATCAAAAAGCAATTATAAAATAGAGATCTATAAGGCTTAAAAATGTCCTTTCTAAAATATGAAAATGATATCCTTAAATTTGAGGATATCTCAATAAGAGAAATTGCTGAAGGTAGAGCTACACCATTCTACTGTTATAGCAAGCAAACTCTCACGAATAATTTTAGAGAGTTTTCAGATTCGCTTACTTCACTTGATGCAACAGTGTGCTTTTCTCTCAAATCAAATTCAAATCTAACAATACTAAAAACTCTAACCGAACTCGAAGCGGGAGGAGATGTTGTTTCTGAGTGGGAAATGAGAAAAGCATTACAAGCAGGAATGAAACCAAATAAAATAGTTTTTTCAGGCATTGGCAAAACTGCTAGCGATATTCAATTTGCGATCAGTAATAATTGTTTACAAATCAATGCAGAATCACTCGATGAACTAGATCATATAAATCGAATAGCTTCTGTGTCTGGAAAAATTCAGAAAGCAGGAATTAGGATTAATCCAGATATACAATCAGAAACACACAAAAAAATTAGCACAGGCAGCCTCGAAGATAAATTTGGAATCAGTATAGAACAAACTTACGAAATTTTTCAGAATCGACAAAATTATTCAAATTTAGAGATTTCATCTATAGCTTTTCATATAGGTAGCAATATTAAAGATCTAACACCATTTCAAAGAACATTTGAAATTATTGGTGAATTGGTTGCTAAAATAAATGGTGAAACAAAAAAAATAAATACCGTTGATGTTGGTGGGGGAATAAGTCCTGAAAAAAGAAATTTTACTTTTGAAGATTATAGAAACTTAATCGCAAAATATTTTGATACAGAAAATCTTAAATTTATCTTTGAACCAGGTAGGCTTATAGCTGCAAATGCAGGAATACTAGTATCAAAAGTACTTTATACAAAGAATATCAATGGAAAAAAATTTGTCATTATCGACGCAGGTATGAACGATATGATGAGACCTGCATTATACGATGCTCATCACGAAATAATGCCAGATGTCATGACAAGTGAATATGATGAAATAAATACAGATATAGTTGGTCCAATATGTGAGAGTTCTGATGTATTTCTTAATATTCAAAAATTTAATAAAGTAAAGAGTGGTCAATATGTGATATTAAAAGATGTTGGGGCATATGGTTCAACGATGAGTTCAAACTATAACGCTCGACCACTTATTGAAGAGCTCATGGTAGATGGATCTCGAATAAAAATAATTAGAAAAACTCAGTCATACGAAGACTTTATTAAAAATGAAATTTAATCAGAGAAGAAGCTTCTTATTTGTTCTAATATATAATCAATATAACTGTTAATTGACCTGCTCAATTCAAATGCATTTACATTTGAGTTTTGTATAACCGCATCGATTAATAAGAAAATTACTGGGGTCAATAAAAGTAGAAATGGGAGTGGAATACTTGTTTTGTTTTTTTCATAAACAACTGGTAAATTCTGATCCTTTGAATGATCCCGTTCTGCATAAGTACTAACAATTTCCTCTATTTGTAACTTTTTATCATTTTCATAATTCTTATTTTCATGAAACCAAGAATGGTTGCATCTTGTACATTTAACCTGTCTGCCAAAGCCAATATCCTCTATATTTACTAGATACTTTGCCGAACATGATGGACAGGATATTATCATAGTCTTACTTAATTTTATTAATTGTAATTATTAGCAGTAAAATAGTGTAACTTATTTAAAATGATTAATGAATTAAAATCACATTACATTCATTTTTCTCTTCTTTTATTTGTAATTATCGTACTCTTACAATTTAATTTCTTTCTCTTCAACATTCAAAGCTATAAAAATACAGACCTCAATAAAAAAGAAATCGAAGGAATAGTCGTACTAACTGGTGACAAATTTAGAATATTAGAGGGACTTAAAATACTTAATAGTGATATTGGGTACAAACTTTTAATATCAGGAGTTAATAAAGAAATTTCTATTGAGGAAATAAAAAAAGAATTTCCAAAATTCGATCAGCTGTTTAATTGTTGTGTCGAACTTGAGAGTATTTCAACAAATACCTTCGAAAATGTTAGAGAAATTTTTTTTTGGAAAAAGAATAATAATATTAAAAATATTCTATTAATAACATCTGATTACCATCTACCAAGAGTTGATCTCGAGGTAAATCGACTTTCATTAGATAAAGAAACTTTCTATTATGGTGTAAAATATGACAATCAAAAAATAAATATTCGTATGAAGAAATTAATTGTAGAGTATATAAAATATTTAAGGACAAAAATAAGTTTGAGTATAGGACTTTAAATTATGATTTATGTAAGATCTCTTTTAGCAAATTTAGCATTTTATATTGTATTATTAATTTGTATTTTTTTTGCACCTATACTTTTTTTCTTACCTAAAATACATATGCTTGGTATTATACGTTTTCAATCAACGCATACAAAATTAAGCCTTAAGCTATTTGCAAATCTAGAAGTTGAGTACCGTGGGCTGGAAAACATTCCAAGCACTCGAAAATATCTCATAGCTGCTAAACATCAATCTCTTGCGGAAGCTATTTTTCTTAATGAAGCGATTGAAACACCGTCAATAATTGCAAAAAAACAATTATTATTCATA
>CACMAQ010000016.1:0-14993 GCA_902611715.1 uncultured Pelagibacteraceae bacterium
GTAGAGTCAGTTATTGCAGATATTATTTCAATTAACAAGCACTGTAATATTGTAATTAAGTCTACAATTCCACTAGGGTTTACTGATCGTATGAGAAATAAGTTCAATAAAAAAGAAATTTTCTTTTCACCTGAGTTTCTCAGAGAAACAATGGCGCTCAAAGATAATCTTTATCCCTCTAGAGTTGTGGTCGGCGATTATACAAGAGAGGCTGAGATTTTCGCTAAAATGTTAATTCAATGTTCAAAAAAAACTCTGAAAGAAACAACAGTATTAAAAATGGAGTCTATAGAAGCAGAGGCTGTAAAACTTTTTTCAAATACTTTCCTTGCAATGAGAATTTCATTTTTCAATGAATTAGATAGCTTTGCCGAATCTCAAAATATTTCAGCAGAAAATATAATTTCAGGCATCAGCTCAGACCCCAGAATTGGCAATTATTACAATAATCCTTCATTTGGGTATGGCGGATACTGCTTACCCAAGGATACGAAACAACTACTCGATAATTTTAAAAATATCCCAAATGAAATTATTAGAGCAATTGTAAAATCTAATCAGACTAGGAAAGAATACATTGTAAATTCAATTATAAATAAATATCCAAAGACTATAGGAATATACAGACTTATAATGAAAGAAGGATCTGACAATTTTCGTGAGAGTGCTGTTCTCGATATAATTAAAATACTAATTAAAAAAAATATAAAAATTAATCTTTATGAGCCTTTAATATCAGAGTTTGAAAATAAGAAAGTAAAGCTGATTAACGATTTAAATGAGTTCATAATATCTTCTGATTTGATAATAGCTAATAGATTATCTGAAGAACTAGATGATGTTAAAAATAAAGTATATTCTAGAGATGTGTTTCAAGAAAATTAAAATTAATGATTTAAATGAATAAATTTAATTTATATAAGAATAAGACTGTACTTGTAACTGGTCACACAGGGTTTAAGGGGAGTTGGTTATCTGTCTGGTTAAATTATCTTGGCGCTAAAGTGATCGGTATATCTGATCGCATTCCAACTGAGCCATCAAATTATTTTGCTTCTAAAATAGATAAAATAGTTATTGATCATAGAGCGGACCTAAGAAACTTTACTGATATTTACAATGTGATTAAAGAAGAAAAGCCAGATATTATTTTTAATCTTGCTGCACAGGCATTAGTTAGAAAGTCATATAGTAATCCAATTGATACTTTTGATACAAATGCTATTGGGACATTAAATGTCCTAGAAGCTGTGAAACAAATAAATAGAAAATGCACATGTGTAATGATTACAAGTGATAAAGTATATAGAAATGATGAGTTAAAAAGGGGTTATCATGAAGATGATATAATTGGTGGTCATGACCCTTACAGTGCATCAAAAGGAATGGCTGAATTAGTTATTAATTCGTATGTAAAATCTTTTTTTTCTAACAATCAATCCAACATAAGAATTGCCATAGCAAGAGCCGGTAATGTTATCGGAGGTGGTGATTGGGCAACTGATCGTATTGTACCTGATTGCATAAGAGCATGGTCTTTAAATAAAAAAGTTGAGATTAGAAGTCCAAATTCTACTAGACCATGGCAACATGTTCTTGAACCTCTAAGTGGCTATCTCTTGTTAGGTTCGCTTTTATATAATGACATAGCATTTCATGGCGAAGCCTTTAATTTTGGGCCGCCGGAGGATTATGAGTTTACTGTTGGTGAATTAATAGATAAAATGAGGGATTATTGGCCTAATGCTTCATGGATTGATGCTTCCGAAGATCTTCCAAATCTAAAAGAAGCGGGACTACTTCAGTTAAATTGCTCTAAAGCTTTACAAAAACTCAAATGGCATTCAAACCTGAATTTTAGTCAAATGGCGCAAATGACTGTTGATTGGTATAAACATTTTTACTATGAGCCTGAAGAAGATATATCATTAATTACTTTAAATCAAATTCAGCAATATACAAATATTGCAGTAAAAAATAATCTATACTGGTCTCTATAAATGAAAAAAAAACCACTTATTAATAGGGAAAAGATTATTTCAGTAGATAAAGGAAACGTACTCCATGCAATCAAAAATAATAGTATAGGGTATAAAAATTTTGGAGAAGCATACTTTTCAATCGTTAAAAGTGGCTCTATAAAAGGATGGAAGCGTCACAAATTAATGACGATGAATTTTTTAGTTCCTATAGGAGAGGTAAGATTTATTATACTTGATGAAAACGAGAACAATGAGATAATATTTCAAGAGTTTAAACTCTCTCAAAAAAATTATTACAGATTAACTCTGCCCCCACTTATTTGGTATGGATTTCAAGGTATAGCAAGTATTGACTCCTTGGTTTTAAATGTGGCAGATATAATTCACGACCCCGATGAAATAGAAACAAGAGATCTGGACTCAGTAGATTTTAACTGGTAAGAGTATTTTTATAAATGACTTTTTTACTCTCGGTTGACAATCAAATCGTATAATAATATAAGAGCACTCTTTCGCGGGGTGGAGCAGTCTGGTAGCTCGTCAGGCTCATAACCTGAAGGTCGTAGGTTCAAATCCTACCCCCGCAACCAATTAAACCTCTTTTATTATTTTTTTTGGTTTATATCCATACCCAAAAACCATTAATTGCTTAGAAAATCTAAAAATTTTTATATTCATTAAAGGACTTCTTATCGAGTAAAAGAGAGAGATGAAATAACAAAAGTAATTTAAAATAGGATACTTCCATACAATTGGAATTTGTCTAAATATATTTACTGAAGTTCTCTCATATCCGTAAATATCATATGCATCTTTTAGTGATATCGTTGTTATGGGAGTTCTATGGGTCATATCATCAAAATAAGCTTTCCAATTTGCCTCCCAATCAGGTGCGAGTGAAATTAAAATACCTCCTGGTTTTAACACACGATAAGCTTCCTTAAAGAAAATTCCGGGATCATGTAAATGTTCTATAAATGATTTACTATAAATAACATCAAAATAGTTATCAGGATAGGGCATAGCCTCATCTTCAATATTGCAAATCTTTATTTCAAAATCGTCAGCAAATTCTAATGCCTCATTACTTATGTCAAGCCCGTAAATAGATAGACCATGATTCCTAAAATTTTTAATGAATTCTGACCTTCCACAACCAGGCTCAAGAACCTTCATGCCACTTTTCAAATCTAATAATTCGACTAGGTGTTTAATCAGTTGAGAAGGATAGTCTGTAAAAGGTATTTTTTTATGATTATAGATTGTTGATAAATAGTTACATATATTTTTTGTTTGATTTACATTTCATAGATAATTGTAAAAAATGAATTAAAATTTATTTTGATGCTTTTACACAAATTAAATCTGAATAACCATTTCTGTTACAGAAGCGGATCCATGCTTCATTCAATTCTTTATCAAAAATCTTTATTTTACCGATCCCCGAGGGCAAATAATCTTTTTGCCATATGAGAAAATTGGAAAGATCATAATGATGATCAAATTTCAAGTCTATATTTTTAAATTTCATTTTTTCAAATAATGAGGTTAAAGTCTTTGAGTCAAAGTACCAAATATGAGCAGTTCTATAAAAAAATTCTTGAAATTTAACATTTTGAAACTGCATAGATATTTCATTAAGATTATCAGTGTCTAAGTAAATTTCTCCATTATTTTTAAGTAATTTATAGGCATTTTCAAGATACATAGATGGATTCTCGACATGTTCAATAACTCCTGTTGAAACTATAAGGTCTATTTTATTTTCATATTTTTTAAGTGCATCGTCAGCTGATTTGAAAACAATATGTCCTCTTTTTATTATTGATGAATGATATCCCTCGAAAGGTTCAATTCCAATTGTTGTTTTTGCTACACCTGACGCCAAATCTAAAAAGCCACCACCGCCACAACCATAATCAAGTATAACCTTATCTCTTATTGACTCCATTCCTATATTAGAAAGACGATTAGCTTGCTCATGATCATGCATAGAAATATAGTCTGATACATCATGAGTATCATTATATGTTTCACGATATTCATCAGTTACATAAAACTCTTTACTAAAAGGAATTTGTAAAAGTCTCACTAAACCGCACTTTATACATTTTACTATTTCATGTTCTTGCTTAGTTATTTTACCAAATGAACCATCTCTAATTTTATTTTTATAGACTGTAAAATATTCATTAGACTCACAAAGAGCACAAGTTTCAATTTTATTATTCATATTTTTCCTATAATTTTATTTAGTTGAGTTGCATTAGATATTTTTCCATTCGAAAATTTATTTGCAAATTCTTTTACAGCTTTTTGTGTTTTTTGTAGATTCCACCAGCCATTAACATCGTGATACACATTAAGCAAATGATTATAAGCAGAAATATTATCATAATGTAAAATCTTTGCATCATATAATTGATCATAAATTTTTTCTGACTCTTTTCTTACTGTCCAATACCTCTTATCCCAAAGAAGAATTGTAGGAAAATTAAAACCTAACAATTCACACACGGTAGTGGCATTATAAGTACAAACTACTATTCTTGACTCCGCAACGCTTTCTAAAAAAGGCTTGTTTGTTTTATCAAAGACAATTTTTCTAAATTTCTCAGAAATATTTTTTTTAATCTTCCAATTCCAGTCGTTTTTATTAGTTCTAATGCATAAATTTGAGTAAATATCATCATCAAATAAATCTATAAAATCAATTAAGTTAGAAAAGTATTTAGTTAACTGTGATCCAACAACTGTAGAATCGAGTAGATGTGTATATTTTGGGTTACTAAGTAATACGAGAAGAATTTTCTTACTAAATTGTCTATTAGGAATTCTCCTTAGATTTTGACTCTCAAATATTATATTAGATTTTATATCTTTTTCACTCCATCCCCAGGATATAAATTTATCAGCAATTTTTCTTTCATACATTTCTGCAGCGCAAAACTCTGCACTGCCATACACTCCTCCGTGTTGATATATAATATATTTTGACCCATATATTTTTGATTTAGCAACAAAAAACTTGAATAAATCATTTTGGTGATATCCTGTAGCAGTAAAAATAATCTTTTTTTTCTTGCTTATAAATTTATTTGAATAGGTTTCTAGATATGCAAAATCTTCTATAAAGTTTTTTGGTATAATTTTTAAAATATTTTCAGATAAGAATTCTTCAAATTTATTCTTACAATTAACTCTAAGTTTTTCTTTCCTAAATTCATAATCAACTTTATTTTCACAAATATTTATATAATCAAAAATAGCTTTAGAGGGCAATTGGAAGTGGGAAATTTCACTTAGCCACTGATTCCTGAAAGATATATTTGATTGATAAAAAATTACTTTATTATTTTTAATCAAAATTTTGCTATAGATACTCAGAATTTTCCTCATAATTTTCTTAAGTAATGAATTTGATTTTGTTTTTTTGTTAATCTCTTCAGACAGTTTACCAATATCAATATTAGATTCTTTTTTTATAAATTTAATTCTGTTTTCATTATCTAAAGATTTAATAAGAGAGTTATATATAATATGATTCCATTCATCAGTTAGTATTAAATAATATAAGATATATGAATCTGAAGGCACCACATTTTTAAGTGTAATATTTAAATCAATGATACTAAAATTTTCTAATTTGCTTAATGCTTTTGAAATTGATTTATAGCGATCATAAAGCACTTGTATAATTTTTATAATATTATCACCTATTAAAACTTCCCAAAATTCCCTTTTATAATTTGTTTGATGATATTTATTCAAGCTTTGTATAATTATTGGCATGAAATCTTGGTAGATTCGAATTGAATTATTATAATCTTTTCTAAATTCATTTCTGTCATCCCAGTGATAATCTAAATATTCGTATGTAGGCGATTTTTCTTGATTTATATTTTGAGTACACCATTTTCCAAGAAATATCTTTTCTCCATCACCCCATGTTTCCTTTAAACCTGTTGTCACTAAATATCTTTGATTTTTAGTCATGGTATTGGCTATTTTCTTTTAATGACTTTCAATCTATCAATCATAATTGAAAAGATTTTGTTAAAAGTTCTTGATAGATCAATTAAACTTAATAGTGATATTATTATATATATTGAATTTTTAATAACTCCTTTAGTGTCACAAAATATTTTTTTTAACGAAATTTTTATAGTTAATAAATCATGATTTATGCCCAAAACTAGCAAATTTAATTTCCTTTTAAACTTTATTTTTTTTTGCACATTTTGACTCTGACGTACTGGCCTTGCTATTGCATAAATATTTTCAATGTCTGAAACAAAATTATATCCAAAATCTGCAGCTATTTTTGGTGAAGTGGTATAGCCAATATCTAAAATATTAAATCTATTTATGTGTAAAAATTCCTCAATACCTCTGATACTAAAAGTTGTTAAGTGTGCTTCATCAGAATAAGGAAAACCATTAATGTTTGGAACTTCAATATATAATATTGAATTTTCATTTTTCATTGCTTCATAAATTTCAGCTATAGTTTTCGATGGATGAATTAAGTGTTCAAGAACATGGTTGCAAGTTACCAAATCATATTTTCCTTTTTGAAGCTTATTATCCTTAAGATTAATTGTATCGAACCCAATTGCTCTCGCAATCTTAAGACCGTTTTGATCAAGGTCAGCTATTGTACCCTCAAGCTTTAGAGACTGATTTAATCTAAACGCAGTTAAACCATTATATCCTCCATAATCTAGGTAACTTAAAGTTTCTTTGGATATAAATTGTTTGATTTTGTTGTAAATATTTTCTCCTCTTAAATATGTTACAGTTGACCAAGGAAGTGAAAATGGAGGTTCAATTTTTTTTAGGTTTCTATAGTCTCCTGATGAGTAATCAAAAACTGTGGTTTTATCTGCTGTAAAATGAGACAAATTACTGCAATCTGCACAATAATAGTTTTCCCATTTATTATTTTTTTTTCCTCTAAAAAAAAAGTGGTCGTACTCAAATCTATTAAGATTTTCAGATTTACAAACTCTACAAAGAATATTAGATTTCATTAGTTTCTTAAATTAGCTCAATATAACAAAACTAAACATATTTGATTTTTTTAATGATTAATATAGTTATATTATAATCAATGAGCTTCAATTTAACATTCCTTGGACACGCAAGTTTTCTTTTCGAAAGTAATAAAGTTTTGATATTAACTGATCCTTGGTTTTCTAAAAAAGGCGCATTTCTTGGGAGATGGAGACAATTACCTCCCACAACAAACCAAATAGAGTATGTTATTAAACAATCCCAGAATAAGCCTTTATATATATTTATTTCACATGAGCATCAAGACCATTTTGATAAAGAGACATTAAAACATTTGGATGAAGTAATAAAAGAAATAATAATTGTAGAGTATGAAAATAAAAATTTCTACAATGATCTAAAAAATCATGTAAGTACAAAAATTGTTGAAAAAAAGTCTCATAAATCTTTTCATATAGAAGATACAGAAATATGTCTTTTGAAAGAAGAAAGTGGAAATAATCGAGATTGTGCAATTTATTTTAAAAATGGAGAGAAATCTTTTCTAAATTATAATGATTGTAAAATATTCGATAGTGTTAGTTTGATAAAAGAATTATTAGGGCCTATTGATTTGATCTCAGGACAATTTTCTGGTGCTGTTATGCATCCACATTCCTATTTTTATGATGAAAAATATGAAACAAAAATTGCTCAGACTAAAAAACGAGCTAAATTTATTAATATAGCAAAGTTTGTAAAAAGTCTTGGGGTAAAATGCTTTATTCCTTCTGCAGGTCCTCCCCTATTACTTGGCGAAAATTTGGAAAAAATTAATTTCAGAGAGAATACCATATTCCCAAAAAACTATGAATTCTATTCATGGTGGAGTAATTCTAATGCAATGAAGGGTGTGCTATTTTTCGAATTAGAAAATTTTGAATCAATATCTATGAATAATATGCCAACACTATCAAAGTGTAAAAAAATTCCAAAAAAAACTATTACAAAATATATTAATTCACACAAAGATAATATTGAAGAAATATCAATTCTTCAAGAAAAAGAAATTAGTGATTATCTATTTAAAATTTTTTATGAAAAAACTATTGCTTTGGGAGAAATTAAAACGAAATACTTACCTTCAGTCATCTTTTCTTTTGTAGTTGATAAAAAATATGGCATCACAGTAAATTTTAAAAAAAGGAAGGTTTCTAAGTGGATTAATGAAGTACATGACAATCAATATACTCATTTTACTTCATCGCAATTAGTATCCCAGATGATTGTAAATAAGGAAAATTGGGAGTCTTATTTTTTGTCTATGGATTTTATAAATGTCCGAATTCCAGATGTTTATAATACTATCTTGCATGCATTTTTGGTTTCTCATGATCCATTAATGTTAAAATATAGTATTGATAAAATAATAAATTATAAAGAAAATGATGAATTTGTAGAATTAACATCAAAAAACGGCAAAAAAATTAAATGCAATAGGTATTGTCCCCACCAGGGTGCTGATTTAACACACGCACATTTTGATGGTCAATATATTACTTGTCCAAGGCACGGATGGATTTTTGACATAAATAATGAAGGAAGAGAAATAAATAATGGAGAAATACTCAGACTAAAAAAGTGACTTTGATATGCCTCCATCTATAACTATAGTTTGAGAATTTAAATACTTGATTTCGTTTTTTATTATACTTTTTACAATTTTAGATATTTCCATAGGATTGCCAATTCTACCCAATGGATGACTTTTATCTATTTGTTTCCTATTTTTATTTTTATTTAGTTCTTTAAACCTGTCTGTATAAATAGGACCCAAGGCTAAATTGAGTGTTGTTATATTGTTCTTTAAATTCTCCTGACCATACGTCTTTAGAATGCTGGACATCGCTAACCTCATTGAATTAGATATAACCATATTATCTTTCGGCTCTTTTATATGTAAAGATGATATCAAAAAAACATATCCATTTTTTCTTACTTTAATTTTTTTTAGCATTAAAACAAAAGAAAGGAATAATTGATTAAAATACTTTTCCCATTCAGATTTTGTAACTTCATTAAGTTTTTTTGGTGGTGGGCCTCCTGTATTTAAAACTAGAATATCAGTTGATTTGTTTTTTTTAATAAAATCTTCTACATTATTAATATTAGAAGTATCAAGACTTTTTGAACTGGTTATTACCAGATTGTATTTTAGATCTTTTAAGCCCTCAGCTATTGCTTTGCCGACACCTCTTGATCCAGCAATAACTATGGCTTTTTTTTTATATGTCATATTTTTTACTGGTTCCTAAGTACATTTGACTTTTAACTAGGTTGTTATGTATTTTATCGATATCATCAAAATAAAAAGCATTCAATTCATCATTGTGATTTCTCTCTTTATCTAGTTTAACATAAACAAAAATTTTGTTTATACCATATGCCAATGACAGATATAAAGGAAGATCAGACAATTCGACGTGGTGTCCGTAAGAAAAATCTATTAGTGTTTTTTTTCTTAATTCAGCAATTGATCTTAAATTAATTTTATTTACATCCCCTTCTAGTTGAGTATATATAAAAGAAATCTTTTTAGATTTTGCACATATTGAATTCGATAACATTTCAATTTCAATGTCAGACAAGTTTCCAAGTGAAATATATATATCGCGATCAAAACTAACTAATTCATTAATTAATTTGGTATTGTTTGCTTCCCAGCTTAGGATTTTAAAAAAATCTGGAATATACTTATCTAAGTAATCAAAGAAAAATAAGTCTTCGATTGAAAATCCAACTTTGAATCCTTGGTCTTTTAATATAGTTATTTGATTTAATAAAAAACTTTTCTTTATTAACGTTTCTTTTTTACCTTTACGGAATTGAAGTGTACATTGATTGATGCCAATTGTCTTTTTAATATTCAATAGATTCTGAATATATCTTTCTAAATAATTTTCATTACCTAAGTGGTTAAGACCAATTTCGAGTACAATTTTATTTGAAATGTAGTCCATTAGTTATATAGATGAAATTCTGTTGGTAGTTTTTTAGTAGACATTTTTTTTGTCTCAGGAATATTACCAGAGAGTTGGGTATAGCCACCATAAATAAAATATCTTTTTTGCTCTCCTGTCATCTCGCTGACGGCATGATATGCATTAACAGAATTTTTAAAAACCATAAGCATTCCTGGTTTAGGTATAAATGTCTCAACTAATTCACATTCAGATCTATTTGGTTGAGGTTTATATCTTTTAGTTTTGTTTTTTAGTCTATAAATTTCAAAATTTCCACCACTGTCATCTATTGCATTTAAGAATAATATAAATACATACTTTCTAAGATCACTATCTCTATGGATTTCACGTTTATAGCCTTTTGTAGCTATTGAAAAATCAATTAAAAGTTCAACAGCATCCTTTCCTCTGATTAGTTTATGTATATAATAATATGCAATTCTCTTAGCACTCATATAAATCCTTAAAAAAATTGCTGAAATTAACAGTTTAAATGTAGATGATGCAATTGTTCTATCTAAACGAGAGCTAATTAGTCCTAAGAAACCATTTTTTTCTTTTTTAAAAAAATTAGTAAGTAAATTTTTATTTGCATTATCATTTAATTTTGAAGATATAAAATCAAGAAATTCTTTAGAGTTTAGTTTTTTTGATAAATTTAGCCAATTTGATGAATTTTTTTCAAGATACCTCCAATCTTTAGATGTATTGGCAATTAAATTTCTACCCCCATGTATAATAAGTTTATTATTGATATTAGATGAATTATTCTCATAAAACGAAACCAATTTTTTGCATTCATCTTCATGAATAAAATTATCAATTACTGTATAAATCATTATAAATTATAGTTTCTTGGCCCAATTTACCATTCGTTCCAATCCTTCATTAATGCTGACAAATTCTTTTTTTTTAAAAATCAATTTTAAGAGTTTATTTTCACCAACAACTCCATGGATGTCACCAGGAGTAGAAGAAAGATATGTTATTGGTACTTTAATTTTTGTCAATTTAAACAATAATTTTATAACCAACTCTACTGAAATTTTTTTCATATTACATACATTTATGATTCTATTTATTGTATTTTTGTTATTTAGACATTCTATAAAAATGTCTATGACATCATCGATATATATAAAATCTCGAAATCGAGTTTTTTTTCCTTTTACAACTAATGATTTTTTTTTCATAATTTGAGATAAATAGATGCTTATCATTCCCTGCTTCATATTGTTTAAATTTTGTCCTGGTCCATATACATTAAATAGCCTCAAGCTAGTAGAAAGTATTCCCTGTTTCTCATATATTTTAAGATACCTTTCACTTGCTAATTTACCTATTCCGTAAAATGATTGAGGATTTGTAGAGCTTTTTTCTGAGGCCATATATTTTTTAACATTTCCATAGACAGAAACTGAGCTTGCGTAAATAAATCTTTTACAATTATTTTTCTTTGCAAATTCTAAAAGCCTAAGTGTGGACTCCGTATTTGTCTGAAGGTCATATATAGGGTTTTCAAAACTAACTTCAGCCGAACTTTGTCCTGCAATGTGGAATATTGCATCATATTTGAGCTTTGGAAGCTTTGCATATATTTTTTGGTTTTGGCAATCCCCAAAAATAAATTTACAGCCTTTTGGTATGTTACTTTTTAATCCAGTTGATAAGTTATCAATAGTAACAACTCTATGACCTTTTTCTAAAAGTTTCTTGCTAAGTTCTGAGCCAATAAATCCAGCTGCACCTGTAACAATAAAATTATTCATTTAGTTTTCCAATATTTTTTACAAATTTAATTTTATTTTTTAAGCAAAAAGATTTCCATTTACTATATTCTGTCCATTCATAAATAAAAATAAAATCAAAATTAAACATACTGGCAACCTCATAGTCAATCGGATTATCTCCTAAAAAAAGCGCAGGTCTTTTAATTTTTTTGTTTATCAAATTTGATTCAATTATTTCAAATTTATTATCTGGACTTCCATATATACCTCCATTAAAAAAGTGGCTAATAGATTTTTCTTTAAAAATTTTTCTTATTTCTTTCTGGTCACTACCAGAAACTATGAACCATCGATTATTTATAGAATTTTTTTTTAGATCTATTATACCTTTTGCTACTTCGCAATTAAGCAGCTTATCATAGATAATTTTGGAATATTGTTGCGAAAGATTATTTATTTCTTTTTTAAGTGGTTTTTTTTTTAAGATTTCTTTTATGAAGTATCGAAACTTTACATATCTTGATATCCCCCCATTTTTTATATGGTACTTTAGCAACTTTTTTGCTTTTAATGATCCATAAGGTTTTGTTGCTTCAAAAAAACCTTCACTCTTAATAATATTAGAATTTAATACAACTCCATCACAATCAAATAATATTGATTTATATTTACTAAAAATCATTCAATCTCTTTATTTATAATTTTTTCAACTTTTGAGATATCCAACTTATGGTCAACAGATATTGATTTATCGCTCATTTTTAACATTCTTACTTTATGGCCAAGCTCTAAAAATCTTAATATTTCTAAATCTTCAATGAATTCTATAGGAGTTTTTTTATGGCTAGAAAACTCAGCAAGAGCTTTTCTTGGAAACGAATATGCGCATACTTGCCTCCAAGCATTGATAAAATCATTTTTTTTATTTGATGGAATAGCGGCTCTCGACATATAAATTAAATTATTATTCTTTCCTAATATTACTTTTGGTATATTGAAATCCCTATACTGTGTCTTATCTTTGATTTTACAATATCCATTTATAATTGAATTTGGAAATTTTTTAGCCTCTTCGATAAGTTTTTTTAAGTCAAGAGGATTAAAAATTGGTTCATCACCCTGAACATTGATATATTGATTTGCTTTTATTTTACTTGCTACTTCCGCAACTCTATCAGTTCCAGTTAAACATTTCTTTGAAGTTAAGATTATGTTTTTTTTTTGGGATTTTAAATTTTAAACACTCTTTAATTATTCTTTTGTCATCAGTTGCTATAATTATATCATCGCTTTTAACAGCTTTTAGACATTGATTATAAGTTCTTACAATCATTGGTATTCCACTAATTTTAATTAATGGTTTTCCAGGAAGTCTTGAAGATTTATATCTTGCAGGTATAACTATCTTAAATTTCATTTTAAAATTATTAATGAAATAGTTTATATTAATTTTAATTTCGTATATATAATTATTTAAATGATAAAACTCTCTGCCTCAAAAATATCAAAATCTGACGAATTAGCTGTTTCAAAATCTTTAAAAGATGGCTATTTAGGGATGGGGCTTTATACCAAAAAATTTGAAGAATTAATTAAATCTTATCTAAATACTTCAAAGGAAGTTATCTGTGTAAATACCGGAACATCCGCTCTACACCTTTCATTGCTGTCATTAAATTTAAAATGTGGAGATGAAATAATTGTTCCTAGCATTACCTATGTGGCAAGTTTTCAAGCCATTACTGCAGCGGGTGGCGTTCCAATTGCGTGCGAAATAGATAGCAGTACCGGCTTTATTGATATTGCTGACTGCAAAAAGAAAATTACAAAAAAAACTAGAGCAATTATGCCTGTTTATTATGCAAGCGATGCTAATAAAATTAAAGAAATTTATAAAATTGCTAAAGAATTTAATTTAAGGGTAGTTGAAGACGCTGCACATGCTTTTGGATCAGTAGTAAATAATATACTTGTGGGTAAAAAAGGCGATATTTTATGTTTCAGTTTTGATGGAATTAAAAATATTACCTCAGGAGAAGGAGGTGCTGTTGTAACGGGAGATAAAAAATTAGCACAGTTTATTAAAGATGCTCGCTTACTAGGGGTTCATAATGATACTATTAAAAGATATTCAAAAAAAAGAAGTTGGGATTTCTCTGTCAATCATCAAGGCTTTAGATATCATATGTCTAATATAAATGCCTCTCTTGGAATATCTCAGCTTAAACAAATAAATACTTTTGCTAATTTCAGAAGAAAATTAGTTAATAATTATTTGCAAAATTTATCAGGATTATCAGAGATTGAATTTTTAAGATTAGATTATAAGAATATTTTCCCTCATATTTTTGTTATAAAGGTCAAAAATAATATGAGAAATAAGTTGAAAGAATACTTACTAGAAAATGGTATCGAAACAGGAATACACTGGAAGCCAAATCATCAATTATCGTTTTTTCAATAAATTCATTAAAAATAAACTTCCAGTAACAGAAAAGTTCTATGATGAAATCTTGACATTACCATTACATTGTAATCTATCAATAGAGCAACAGAAAAAGGTTATTAAGTCTATAAAAAAATTTTTCAGGGACTAAATTTTTTTTTATTTTTTTTATATATTTCTCGAAGATAATCTCTGTCTCTTATAGTATCCATGCACTGCCAAAAACCCTCATGTTTATATGCCATAAGCTGATTTTCATTAGCTAGACGTTCAAGAGGATATTGCTCTAAGATTGTTTTTGAGTCCTTAATATATGAGAATATTTTTCTATTAAACACAAAAAAACCACCATTGATCCATCCTACATTTGATTGTTTTTTTTCTTCAAAGGATAGCACATTATTTGATTTTAATATTATTCTTCCGAATCTAGCAGGTGGACGAACTGCTAATACAGTTGCAATTTTATTGTGTTTCAAGTGGAATTTCATTAATTTCTCTATATTTACATTAGAGACTCCATCTCCGTAAGTAGCCATAAAATTTTCATCTGTTATTAGATGTTGTAATCTTTTAATTCGACCACCTGTCAAAGTGCTTACTCCGGTATTTATAATGCGAGAATTAAATTTATTTGGTACCACCAAATTATTCTCAATATATTTACTTTTATATCCTGTAGATAAAAAAAAATTATTGTATCCAAATTTATTATAGTGATTCATTATATGTCTTAAAATAGGAAATGGACCAATTTTAACCATTGGTTTGGGTATTAGCCTTGTTTCTTCAGCAAGTCTTGTCCCTTTGCCTCCAC
>CACMAQ010000017.1:0-14054 GCA_902611715.1 uncultured Pelagibacteraceae bacterium
ATAATCAATTAATTAATGATGTTATAAATTTTTGCAATAACAAAGAAAAAGATAAACTAACCAATATTATTTCTCCTCTTCATCCAGCAGATTTGGCTGATCTCTTTACTTTTCTTAGTAAAGAGCAACGATCTTACATTCTTAATAATCTTAGTGAAGACCGCTATACAGATGTTCTTGCTGAGCTAGATGACACTATTATTGATGAAACTGTTCAAGAATTAGAGGATACTAAAGTAGTTCGCTCCATTAGTGAGATGGAGACAGATGATGCAATTAACCTCATTGAATCTTTGGAGCCAGCAGCTCAAAAGAAAATTTTAGACCAAGTAAACCCCACAGAGAGAGAAATTTTACAAGAAAGTCTTAATTACCCTGAAGATACTGCTGGAAGAAGAATGCAAAAAGAATTTGTTTCAATGCCAGGCTTTTGGACTGTAGGACAGGCCATTGATCATTTAAGAGAACAAATTGACTTACCCGATGAATTCTATGAACTTTTTATTGTTGACCCGAGCAATAAACCGTTGGGGAGCGCTTCAGTTTCTAAAGTTCTGAAGTCACGTAGAGATACAAAATTAAATGAAATTTTAGAAGAAAACCCAAAATTTGTTAAGGCATCTATGGATCAAGAAGAAGTAGCGCTTTTCTTTGAGCAATACTCTTTAGTGTCAGCTGGAGTTGTCGATGACCAAAATAGATTAATTGGAAGAATTACGGCAGATGATATTGTGTGGGTTGTTCAAGAAGAAGCAGAAGAAGATATTTTGAGGTTGGGTGGTGTTTCAGAAAGTGAGATGAACCAATCCATTGGAAGATCAACGAGGCGACGATTTATATGGTTATTTCTAAATTTATTAACCGCAATTCTTGCATCTTATGTAATAAGTTTGTTTGATGCCAGTATTGAGAAAATGGTAGCATTGGCGATTTTAATGCCAATTGTTGCATCAATGGGTGGTAATGCGGGAACACAAACGTTAACACTAACCGTTAGAGCCATCGCAACTAAAGAATTAGTAGATAACAATAGAAGAAAAGTATTTTTCAAAGAAATTGCGATATCAATATTAAATGGAATTTTATTTGCGATTATAACAGGATTTGCTGCTTGGATTTGGTTTTCTGATATTAGTTTATCTATAATTGTTGGAGCAGCAATGGTAATAAATATTTTATCTGCAGGTTTGTTTGGTTTCCTAATTCCATATATTTTTAATAAAGTTAAAATTGATCCTGCTTTGGCATCAAGTGTGTTTGTAACAACAATAACTGATGTATTTGGATTTTTGTCTTTTCTAGGGCTCGCTTCAATTTATTTATTTTAGATTTTTATATTGTCAATTAATCGAGTATTTCCTATTTTAGCCGCAATAAATATTCTTGATTTATCACTTATTTTTTTTCGAACAGAGAGATCATCATTTAATACAGTCAGATAATCAATTTTATCAACACCATGATCTTTCAGGACTTTTTTTGTGTGATTAAGTATTTTATTAATCTTTAACTTGGCTCGAATCAATGGAGGTAATTTTCTAAGTAATTTGTTAATTTTAATAGCAATTTTAAATTCCTGAACACTTAAGTAGCTATTTCTTGATGAAAGTGGAAGCCCATTTCTATCCCTAACAGTTTTAACACATATTATCCTTGTATTTAATTTTAATGACTCAGTCATTTTTTTAATTACTAAATACTGTTGATAATCTTTTTCACCAAAAAATGCTGCGTCTGGCTGCACTATATCAAAAAGTTTAAGTACAATATTTTTTACACCTGGAAAGTAATTTGGCCTTGATTTACCACATAGCCGTTTCTCAATTGCAAACTGTGGACAATTGTGTTTTGTTTTATGGGAGAGAATTTGTTTTTGTATTGGAGTAAAGACAATATCAGCACCGTATTTTTGTAAAACTTTAAGATCATTTTTGAGCGTCCTTGGGTAATCTTTATAATCTTCTTTTGGTCCAAATTGTGTAGGGTTAACAAAAATACTAACTACAACAATTGATTTTAGTTTTTTTGACTTCTTTACTAATTTTAAATGTCCTGCATGTAGAGCTCCCATTGTGGGTGTTAAGTGAATTTTAAAACCATCGCTTCTATATCGATTTAGGATTTTATCGAGATATTTTATGCTCTTAACTAATTTCATTATATATATCTTCAAAAATAATATTATCTGCAAACTTCTTTGACAAATTATACTTTTCCATATTATTAATTGTCCAAGTTAATAGTGGAATATTTTTCTTCCTTATATTTTGAATATTTCTCATACTTATTTTTTCTACATCAACCGCTAAAAAATTAAGGCCGAGATGAGAAATCTCTTTAAAATCGATGTTATCATTACTAGTTATTAGGCCTGTATTATAAAATGGAGTATTGATTTTAAACCATTCACACATTTTATAATCAAATGACTGCAAAGCAATTTCCCCATTGTAAGCTCGAATTATTTCGATTAACCTTTCTTCAATTTCAGGATTAAAACCAGATTTTATTTCAATTAAAATAGGTGTTTGGCCATCTACTAAATGCAGCATCTCATCGAGTGATGGTATTTTACAATCTGTGTCTAAAAGCTTTAGTTTTCTTATTTCGTTCGTACTTAGATCATTAATATTAGAATTTATTCCACACATCCTTTTTAAATCGTAATCATGAAATACTATAATTTCTTTATCCTTAGATAAGACAATATCACATTCTATTGCAAGGTTGTGTTCCATTGCATTTTCAAATGCTTCCAAAGAATTTTCAATGATTAATTTTTTATCATGAAGCCCTCTATGGGCAATCGGACGATCGAGAAAAGGTTTCATTATTTCAGAATTTCAAATATTGATGCAACTTCAACGCAAGCATTTTTTGGAAGAGAGTTTACTCCCACTGCAATTCTTGAATGCTTTCCTTTTTCTCCCATAATATCGCAAACAACATCTGATGCACCATTTATGACTAAGGGATGGTCAGAAAATGAATGATCAGCATTTACGTAACCAGCAACATGAATACAATTAAAGTCACTGAGTTCACATGAAGGGTTTAGTTGATCTAATATAGACAAAGTATTAAGCATACATATGCGTGATCCATATGATGCCTCCTTAATATCAGTTTCTGATGGAACTTTACCAGTTATAATTTTTTCATTTTTTATAGGAAGTTGCCCAGATACATAAACTAAGTTGCCTATTTTTTTAAAAGGCAAATAATTCCCAAGAGTTACAAGCTTAAATTGCTTATAATCTTGTTCTACTTCGAGTATTTTATCCGCTAATTTCATTAATAAGAAAATTATATATATCTTTCCAACTATATGCACGAAAATCCGCCTCTTTCGGTGAAACTGCAAGTTTAGATAATCGTTCATCAGATATGTAATGAATAGTTTTAGCTCTTGATACTTCTTCTTTTACGGAGGATATGTGGGGAGCTAAATCATCTATAAAAAAAACTTTTTCTTTAAAGTCTCTAATTAATTCTTTAATTACCAACCCTTTAGGTCCGTTTCCGGCAATTATTTGAAGATTAAGACCATTCTTTTGAAAACAATGCTTTCTATCATCCAAATATTTGAATGGAATATTAGTCAGCACTAAAATTTGAAAATTAGAGTCCAAAAGTTTATTGATAAAGTGTATTGATCCTTCGACAAAAGTTATATCTTTTGATTCTGTTCGAAAAAAATCGTCTAAATATTCAAGTATAACCTCATTAGATACAACTTCATCAGTTCCTTTTTGTTTTATATTTCCAAAAAGAGCGTATGAAGTTAGGTCGTACCAAAATCCTTTTTTTTCTAAATAAATTTCAAAGCATTTTACGAAATTTAATAAGACTTCATCAGCATCAGTTATAAGCAGCGGTTTGTCCTTTAAAAGGGTAGCTTTGTTTATTTGCTTTTGAAGGCCATCAGATAGCTTATGTGACACTAATTACTTAACTTCTATCAATGTAAGTTTTGTTTGAGTATATTGGCCAAGAGCTTCCAGAGATTTATCTCTTCCAGAACCTGACTGCTTGTATCCACCGTGAGGTAAAGACATATCTCCATCGCTCAAACTATTTATCAGAACTTTCCCACTTTTAATTCTTTTTGCAAGCTTATGTACTTTATTTAAGTCATTAGACCATATCATTGCATTAAGCCCATAATGAGTATCATTTGCTATTTGAAGGGCTTCATCTTCATTTTCAAAATCTATGGCACATAATACTGGTCCAAAGATTTCCTCTTTAGCAACAGTCATTGAATTTTGAACATCTTTAAAAACTGTAGGACTTACATAGTAGCCACCTGAGTCTTGAAGCACCTGATCACCACCAGTTATAACATTCGCACCTTCAGATTTGCCTGTATCTATGTAATTCATGATTCTTTCAGTTTGTGTTTTATCGACAATTGAGCCCATTAAAGTGTTTGGATCAAAAGGATTACCTGGCATCCACGGCTGTGAGTAGCTTACAACTTTTTCTAAAAATTCATCTTTAATCGATTTTTGAAGCAGCAACCTTGAGGGCGCATCACACACCTGACCACTGTTTCCAAACATACCATCTGCTGCCATTTTTGCAGCATGGTCTAGATCAGGTGCATCTGCAAATATTATATTTGGAGACTTTCCACCACACTCCAGTGAAACTCTCTTCATGTTAGACTCACCTGCGTAAGATAAAAAATATCTTCCAACTTCTGTAGATCCAGTAAAACCAAGTTTATCAACATCCATGTGAGTCCCTAATGCTTTTCCTGCAGTAGGACCGTAACCTGGCACTACATTGAAGACTCCTTCTGGAATCCCAGCCTCCATTGCTAGTTCGGCAACTCTTAGTGCAGACAGAGGCGATTGTTCTGCAGGTTTTAAAATAAAACTATTTCCAGTAGCTAACGCGGGCGCAAACTTCCAACAAGCCATTAATAAAGGAAAATTCCAAGGAGTTACCGCTCCAACTACACCCAGTGGTTCTTTTGTGATAGTGGCAATCAAATTATCACTTGTTGGGGCTACATCATCATAAAGCTTATCAATTGCCTCAGCATACCATTTTGTACAATTAATACATGCAGCTATATCGCCTGTTGCTCTCGTTATTGGCTTTCCCATATTTAAAGTTTCTAGTAAGCCTAGCTCTAAAATATTTTTTTTCATTAAGTCAGCGAAATTAAAGAGAATTTTTTTTCTTTTTGAGGGAGCCATCCTAGACCATGATCCTTTTTCAAATACATCACGCGCAGCTTTTACAGCTTTGTTTATATCTTCAATGTCACACTCCGCAACGCTAGTTATTACTGATCCATCAACAGGGCTAATGCTCTCAAACGTTTTGCCTGTTACTGAATTTGTATAGTTTCCATTAATAAATGCCTGATTTTTAAAATCCAGAGATGATTTTTTTTCCATCACATCATTTAGAGCGAGAGCCATAGTTAACCTTTCGACTTGTTAATAATTTAATTTTTGTAAAGAATATAAAGATACAGGTTTTTTTATTTTTTAGAAGATTTTTTCTTTTTCTTACCTGTTTTTTCTAGTTTTTTTTCTATCAAATCAATAGCTTCTTCCATTAGAATTTCTTCAGGGTCAATATTATCGGGAATTGTGGCATTAATACTTTTATATTTAATATAGGGCCCGAACTTCCCTTTCATCACTTTGATTGGTTTTTTATCATCTGGATGTTCTCCTAAAGTTTTGATTTCAGATGAACTTTTAAGTCTACCAGGTTTTGCATTAGCAAGCAGAGAAACTGCTCTATTAATACCAATATCAAAAATTTCAGAATTATCTTCAAGGCTAGCATTTTTATCGCCACAATTAATGTAACCTCCATAGCGGCCATAATTCACAGTAATAATTTCTCCTGTTTCAGGGTGACCACCTATCTCTCTTGGTAAACTTAATAAATACTGAGCTTTCTCTAAATCAATTGCAGAGGGGGAAATTCCTTTAGGTACCGAGGCTCTTTTTGGTTTTTCTTTTTCAACGACGTCACCAAGCTGAACGTATGGACCAAATCTTCCATTCAATAATTTTATATCCTGTTCTGATTCAGTATCTTTTCCAAGAATTGTATCTTCAAATGCTTCTTTAATTTTTTTATGAGAGATAGGTCTTGTAAACTTACAATCGGGATAGTTGGAACAGCCTACGAACGCTCCAAATCGACTTACTTTAAGACTTAGTTCACCTTCACAGTTTTCAGAGGGGCAACTTCTTGATATTGCCTTTTCACCGTTACTTCCTTCTTTTTGCTCAAATATGTGGGACTTAAGAATTTCATTTAAATTATCCAATATATTAGTAATTCTCAAATCAGTAACATCACCAACATTTGTAGAAAAATTTTTCCAAAAATTTTCTAAGAACTCAGTCCATTTTATTTTTCCAGAAGTAATTTCATCAAGTGATTCTTCCATTCCAGCGGTAAACTCATAATCAATGTACTTTGAGAAAAATCCTTTAAGAAATGCTGTTATCAATATTGCTCTATCAACAGGTACAAACCTATTTTTATCAAGTTCAACATAATTTCTTGTTTTTAGAACAGATATTATACTGGCGTAGGTTGAAGGTCTTCCTATGCCCAATTCTTCTAATTTTTTTACTAAACTTGCCTCAGAGTATCTAGGGGGTGGGAGTGTAAAATGTTGTGTTTCAGTTGGTGAAATTGACTCTATCTTCATTCCTTTCGAAATAGCGGGTAATGTAACCTCATCTTCATCTTCCTCATTTTCATCTTTTTTAATTTGTTCATCACTTTTTATCTTAAACTCACTATAAATATTTAAAAACCCATCAAATTTTACAACAGAACCGTTTGCTCTTAGTTTCAATTCATTCTTTTCAGAGCTGATATCAATAGCTGTTCTTTCAAATACAGCAGAACTCATTTGACTTGCAAGGGCCCTTTTCCATATTAATGAGTATAATTTTAAACTATCTGTATCTAAATATTTTGAAACCTGATCAGGTGTTAATTCAATATCAGTAGGTCTAATTCCCTCGTGAGCTTCTTGAGCGTTTTTAGCTTTTTTTGATTTGTAAGTTCTTATTTCATTAGGGCAATACCCATTATCAAAATTTTTATTTAAATAGTTTCTATACGTTTCAATGGCTTCTTTAGATATATCAGTACTATCAGTACGCATGTAAGTTATTAAACCAACTGTTTCACCATTAATTTCAATACCTTGAAATAATTTTTGTGCAATTTGCATTGTTCGAGAAGCACCAAAACCATAAATACTTGATGCAGTTTGTTGAAGTGTTGAGGTAGAAAAAGGTGGTTCCGGATTTCTCGATGCTGGTTTTTTTGTAATCTCTATTATCTTAAATTTATTATCCGAGAATAAATTTACAATTTTTTTCGCATCTTCTTCAGACTTAAAAGTAAATTTTTCTACTTTTTTACCTTCTACAGAAAGTAAATTAGCTTCTATATTAAAACCATCCTCAAATTTTACATTGCCTTTAATTTTCCAATACTCATCAGGTTCGAAAGATTCAATTGCAAGTTCACGCTCACATATCAATCTTAATGCAACTGATTGAACTCTTCCTGCTGATTTAGCTCCAGGTAACTTTCTCCATAATACCGGTGATAAATTAAAGCCAAATAGATAATCCAGCGCTCTTCGAGCTAAATAGGCGTCTACAAGATCAGTGTCAATATCTCTTGGATTAGCAATCCCATTTTTTACTGCATTCTTTGTGATCTCACTAAAGACAACTCTCTTGACAGTTTTATCTTTTAATAATTTTTTCTTATTTAATAGTTCTACAATGTGCCATGCAATTGCTTCACCTTCTCTATCTGGGTCAGTTGCAAGATAAAGAGTAGATGCGTCAGCGCTGGCATCATAAATCTCTTTCATATGTTTCTTTGAAGCTGAAGAAACTTCCCATTCAAAAGCAAAATTATTTTCTGGATCTACCGAGCCATTTTTAGATGGCAAATCACGAACATGACCAAAGCTTGCAAGTACATTGAACTCGCTTCCTAAGTATTTATTTATTGTTTTAGCCTTAGCTGGGCTTTCTACTATTACTAAATTCATATCCTTATAAACGCGCTCTTTAATATATTTTTGTGAGCTTTGTCAAATTTTCACAAAAAATATTTTATAATTGGCAGAATATAAGGCTTAATACAATTTCTTCTCTTCACGCTTTAATAAGCGATTTATATTTTCATGATGAGAAAATATCATAATTAGGTTTATAATTAAACACGTGAAAGAAATAATGAAATCAAAATAAAATAATGAAATTAATGAAATTAAATTTGCGGAAAGCAAACTTGCTAGCGACGAATATCTATAAATTGCAAAAATTATAATCCAACTTGCTCCAAGAGCTAAAAATAAATAAAAGTTAATTGCAAATATAATTCCCATAAAAGAAGCATATCCTTTCCCCCCTTTTAAATCATCAAGCCATATAGGAAATATATGGCCAAATAGAATAAAAGTTCCAGATATAAAAAGTAAATGATCATTGATTGCTAGGGTAAGGGTTATTGGTATAAACGCCTTAAAAAAATCAACAAATAATGTAATCCCTGCAGCCGAGAAGTTTCCAGTTCTTAATACATTTGTAGCCCCAACATTTCCCGAGCCAATATTTTTAAGCTCCCCTAAATTGAATAACCTTGATACTAAAATGCCAGTTGGAATTGATCCTAAAAGGTAGGAAAAGTAAATAATTAAAATTATCTCGAAAATCATTTTACCATAATTGACAAACAAGCCATACGAACAGCTACTCCATTTTCAACCTGTTCAGCTATCACTGATTTATTTACGTCATCAGCTAGTTCATTCTCTATTTCTACACCTCGATTTATTGGACCAGGGTGTAGTACTAGTGCATCAGGCTTTGCTAATTTTAATTTTTCATAAGTAAGCCCAAAGCTTCTAAAATAATCGTCTACTGATGGAAGATTTAAATCTTTTATTCTTTCATTTTGGATTCTAAGCATTATCACTATATCAGCATCTTTTATGCCATCTTCTAAATTTGTGAACGTTTCTACATCATATTTATCTAAATCTTTTGGTTTAAAATAATCAGGAAATACGAATCTAACTTTTGATTTCATTTTATTTAGAAGATAGTAGTTTGACCTTGCTACTCGACTATGTTTGAGATCACCACATATTGAAACTGTGATATCATTAAGTTTTCTATTGTGGCTCATGATTGTATAAGCATCAAGCAATGCTTGTGTGGGGTGTTCATTAATACCTTCTCCAGCATTTATAACGGGACATTCTAATATTTTAGCAATTTCTTTTGAAGCATCATTTTCTCCATGTCTGATAATTACTAGATCAGGGTTCATTGCTCCTAAAGTTTGAGCGGTATCAAATAAACTTTCACCTTTTCTTAGTGAGGATCCTTCAATATTCATATTTATTACATCAGCACCTAATCTTTTAGCAGCTATTTCAAAAGAGATTAGTGTTCTTGTAGAGGGTTCAAAAAAAAGGTTTATGATTGTTCTACCTTTTAAAATTGGTATTTTTTTATCTTTTTCTTTGTTGTGTTCTTTGAAAATTTTACTGAGTTCTAAAATATTATTTATATCCTCAATGCTTAGATCTTTTATGCCATGCAGATGGGTTTGGGAGATTTTAGGGATTTTAATGTTTTCAAGCATTAATTCATTCTTTTAATATAATTTAATGCACCTTCCAAGATAAATGCTGAAGCAAGACTATCAATTTCTTTTTTTTCATTATGGCCAGTTTTTCTGCTTTTAGAATTATCTATATATAATCTTTCCACAGCAACGGTAGAAAGTCTCTCATCCCAAAAAGAATAGGGAATGTTTAAAGACAAATTTATAGCTCTTGATTTATCGCGGATTGATTGAGCACTTTTACCCTCACTTCCGTCCATATTTAATGGCAGTCCAATGATCAGAGCTTTAACTTCGTGAAGTTGAACTATCTCATTTATTTGTTTTAGAAAGTCTTTCATATTTGAATATTTAATTGTTCTTAATGGTAGAGCCCCTGCCATATCAGATGTAGAAATTGCAACTCCAATTCTTTTACTGCCAATATCCAGTCCTAGAATTTTATGGTTACTCTGCACTAATGACTTAAATTCTGCGATATCTACTTCTTTTTTTGTTTCATTAGTCATTTTTTGACTGTATATCATACATTAATTTAAGTTAGTACCTCTTATAAATATGGAATTTGATAAGAAAAGTCTTTTAAAGCTTGGTAAGTTAGCAAGAATTTCAATCAGAGACGATAAACTCAATAATCTTAGTAAGGATCTGAATTCAATCTTACAATTTGTTGACCAGTTAAAAGAAATTAAAACTGATCAAGTTGATCCGACATCTAATTCCCTTAATCAAAAATTAGAAGTAAGAGATGATACAGTAGATAATAAGAATAGCACTGAAGATGTATTGGAAAATGCACCTGAAAAAGAAATGGACTTTTTTGTTGTTCCAAAAGTGATTGAATAATGAAAGATAGTTATACATTAAAATCTCTGGCAGTCCTTTTAGAAAATAATAAAATATCCTCGAAAGAAGTAACCTCAGAGTATTTGAAAAATATTGAAAGTGGTAAAGAGTTAAATTGCTATAATACTATATCACAAGAGAAAGCTCTTATTGATGCTGAAAAGTCGGATGAAAGAAGAAAAAGTAAAAATCTTAGAAGTAAGTACGACGGAATTCCAATTGGAATAAAAGATTTATTTTGCACAAAGGGTGTGACAACCACTGCATCAAGTAAAATTCTATCAAATTTTATTCCAAATTATGAGTCTACCGTAACTCGAAAGTGTGATGATGCAGGTTTGATTAGTTTGGGTAAATTAAATTGTGATGAATTTGCAATGGGTTCAACCAACAAAACTAGTTTTTTTGGCCCTGTTAAGAATCCATGGAAGTCCATAAATTCTAATAATGAACTTGTTCCAGGAGGTTCATCTGGAGGATCAGCAGCAGCAGTTTCAGGTGATCTTTGTGTAGCCTCTCTTGGAACGGATACTGGAGGCTCGATTAGACAACCAGCTTCTTTTACAGGTACTGTTGGATTGAAACCTTCATATGGAAGAGTATCCAGGTGGGGAATAGTTGCGTTTGCCTCTTCGTTAGATCAAGCAGGACCAATTACAAAAACCGTTGAAGACGCTGCAATTTTTTTAGACATAATATCGGGTCACGATGAAAAGGACTCAACTTCTTCGGTTAATCCAAAAGAAAATTATTATGAAAATTTAAATTCAGACATAAAAGGAATGAAGATTGGAATACCAAAGGAATTCAGAAGCGACAAGCTTCCATTAAGTACTCAAAAAAGCTGGGATGAGTGTGCAAATTTACTAAAAACTAATGGAGCAGAAATAGTAGATATTAGCCTGCCTCATACAATGAGCGCTTTGCCCGCTTACTATATTATTGCACCTGCAGAAGCTTCATCAAATTTAGCTCGCTATGATGGAGTAAGATATGGGCTAAGAGTCAAAGGAAACGACCTTATTGATATGTATGAAAAAACGAGATCAGAAGGATTTGGTGATGAAGTAAAGAGAAGAATATTAATTGGTACATATGTATTGTCATCAGGGTATTACGATGCTTATTATATTAAAGCACAAAAGATTAGATCATTAATAAAAAGTGATTATATTGAAGCTTTTAAAAAAGTTGATGCGATACTCACTCCTTCAACACCTTCAACAGCCTTTGAAATTGCAAATGAGCCTACTGATCCAGTACAAAACTATCTAAATGACATTTTTACAGTTCCTGTAAATCTTGCCGGTTTACCAGGTATATCTATTCCATATGCAAATGATGAGAATAATTTACCAATTGGCTTACAATTGATAACGAATTCATTTGAAGAACAAAAATTACTCAATGTTGCTAAAAATATAGAGGAAACTATTAATTATTCAGAAACTCCAGAAAAATGGTGGCTAAAATGATAGAGGGTTGGAATTTAGTTATTGGAATAGAAATCCATGCTCAAGTTAATTCAAAATCTAAATTATTTTCATCATCACCTACTGATTTTGGATCTAAACCCAATAGTCAAGTAAGTTTAATTGATGCAGCAATGCCAGGCATGCTGCCTGTAATTAATAAATTTTGCATTGAGCAAGCTGTTAAGTCAGGGATTGGATTAAATGCAAAAATAAATAAAAAATCTATTTTTGATCGTAAGAATTATTTTTATCAAGACTTACCACAAGGCTACCAGATATCTCAGTATAAGGACCCAATAGTGGGAGAAGGATTTGTTGAAATAGAAACTGAAAATGGTCAAAAGAAAATAGGAGTTGAAAGACTTCATTTAGAACAAGATGCAGGTAAAAGTTTGCACGATCAGGATCCAAACTTCACTTTTGTTGACTTGAATCGTTCAGGAATTGCTTTAATGGAAATTGTATCTAAGCCAGATATGAACTCACCAGAGGAGGCTGTTGAATATGTCCGAAAAGTTAGAAGTATTCTGAGATATCTTGGTACATGTGATGGAAATATGGAACAAGGATCTCTAAGAGCCGATGTAAATGTTTCTGTAAATAAGCCTGGAAATGAATTAGGTACAAGGTGTGAAATCAAAAACTTAAACTCATTTAAATTTATTCATGCAGCTATCGTTTATGAAGCAAAAAGACAAATAAAACTTATTGAACAAGGAGAAAGTGTTAATCAAGAAACAAGATTATTTAATACGCAATCTGGTGAAACGAGATCAATGAGGTCTAAAGAAGATGCTCATGATTATCGATATTTTCCCGATCCAGACCTTTTGCCACTCACTTTAGATGATGACTGGATTAAAGGTTTACAAGACTCAATACCAGAATTGCCAGATCAAATAAAAGAGAGATTTATTAATGAATACTCTCTTAGTTCTTATGATGCAAATATTATTGTTTCAGACAAAGCAACAAGTGAATATTTTGAAGACGTTGTAAAGAACAGGAATCCAAAACTTGTAACAACATGGGTTACTGGTGAATTATTTTCAATACTTAATAAAAAAAATCTTATTATTGAGGATAGTCCTATTACTTCAAAACAACTTGGTGAACTGGTTGATAACATCGAAAATGGTAAGATTTCAAACCGTCAAGCAAAGGAAGTGCTGGAGGAAATGTGTGAAAGTGGCAAAGGTGCATTAGAAATTATTGATGAAAAAGGTCTATCTCAAATTAGTGATGAAAATGAAATAGAAAGCCTAGTTGATAATGTATTAAATTCAAATCCAGAAAACGTTAAAAAATATAAAAATGGAAAAGATAAACTTTTTGGTTTTTTTGTTGGTGAGGCCATGAAACTTTCTAAAGGTAAAGCTAATCCAAAAATAGTTAATGACCTTATCAGGAAAAAGTTATCACAATAAAGTAATTTCTTTTAATCAATATAAATTTGATATATTAAGCAATGTGTGGAGAGATGGGTGAGTGGTTGAAACCGGCTCCCTGCTAAGGAGTTGTGCGGGCTTATACCCGTACCGAGGGTTCGAATCCCTCTCTCTCCGCCACACTACCGTTACTACGAGTCCTTTTTCTTACTTGGTTTAATTATAGTTTTTCCTCCAATATAAGCACGATTGAGGTTAGAGGACAATGTGTACTCAATTGGTTTTAAATCATTCTCAATAAATTCATATACCTGAATATTTTCCATGACTCTTTGAACGTAGTTTCTTGTTTCTTTGAAAGGTATCAATTCTATCCAATTTTCACTTGTAATATCGTCTTTTCTTGGGTCCCCATATTTTTTTATCCATCTAGAAACTCGAGACTCACCTGCATTGTAAGCTGCAAGAGATAAAATGTATGAGCCATTGTAGTTTGACAGCAATTTATCTAAATAAGCACTTCCTAAAATTACGTTATAATCTGGATCTTCAGTTAATTTACTTTTTGAATATTCAAGCTTTAAACCTTTTGAGACTCTTTTTGCTGTATATGGCATGAGTTGCATTAAACCTTTAGCGCCTGCATAACTTCCGGCTTTAGGATCAAACTGACTCTCTTGTCTTGTTA
>CACMAQ010000018.1:0-13788 GCA_902611715.1 uncultured Pelagibacteraceae bacterium
GTTTCCTCTTTAGAAATTATCATTGGTTTTGTCGGCGCCAGTGCAACCAAATCACTTATTGTTGGCGTCATTATACTCATTACTGCAACTTTCTTTGTTGAACTCCAAATTCAATATCCCTTATTAATGCTTTTTCTTCTGGTATTAACATGTCTTACATTTAGTCTTTTTGGATTTCTAATTGGACTGCTCAGTGAAAACTTTGAACAATTACAAGTTGTGCCACTTATCATTGTGACTCCTTTGGTTTTTTTAGGAGGTAGTCTTTATACTGTAGAAATGCTTCCAGAATTTTGGCAAAACGTAACTTACTTTAATCCAGTTTTATATCTTGTGAATGGTATGAGATGGTCCTTTTACGGTGCTTCTGATATTAATATTTGGGTCAGTGTAATCTCACTAGTTGCTTTCCTAAGCATTTGTGTTGCTGGCGTGGCAATTGCTATTACAAAAGGCTATGGTACTAAGGAGTAATTTCTATTAAGCCCCTATCGCTTAATAGTAAAGCAGGTCATTGGTAATTAATATATTGACGAAATCTGCCTATTCCCTGAGAATTTAATATAATTCAAGATTGGTTGTAAACGGCATAATAACTCAGGTATTTTCCAATTATTCTATCAAATGATAATGTCCCCTGAATAATTGAAGTTGTGTCCTATTTGTGTCCTAGAAATTCAATCAACATTACACAAAATAAGTTTAACCAATATTCAATTAATGTGGGTGATCTATTTTTTGATCATCCTAGCCTATCAATCAAAAATACGGGGGTAACTGTATATGTGGGTGGGTTTATAAACAAAATTGCCTTTTTACTTTGCTTGTCTAAGAATTCAAATTGATACTTTATTTTTAAACGACAGTTTATCCAGGCTCTCTTTCTTTGATTCAGTAATAATTTTTCCTCTTTTCATAACATAGATATAATCTGCTAAATCAAATGCAAAATCAAAATATTGCTCAACCAATAGTATGGTCATTCTTTGCTCATCTTTTAAATATTTTATAACTTCTCCAATTTGCTGGATGATGTTCGGTTGTATCCCCTCGGTTGGTTCATCCATAAGTAATAGTTTTGGTTTTGAAATCAAGGCTCTAGCAATTGCTAATTGCTGTTGTTGACCTCCTGACAAGTCTCCACCTCTTCTATTTATCATTTGTTTCAATACAGGAAAAAGATCAAAAATTTCATCAGGTATAAAATGTTCATCACTTTTTAAACATGCAAAACCAGTTTCCAAATTTTCTCTTACAGATAATAATGGAAATATAAAACGGCCTTGAGGCACGTACCCTACTCCTCTTTTAGCAAGTTGGTGCGAGCTTAAGTTAGTCACATTATCACCGTCAAAATAATAATTTCCTGACTTTGATGGATAAATTCCTGATAAAAACTTTAATAAAGATGTTTTACCAACTCCATTTGAACCCATTAAACAAGTAATTTCTCTATTTTTCGCTTTAAGTGAAACGTCAAATAAGATTTGAGAAGAACCATAGTAAAAATTAAGGTTACTTATATCAATCACAACTATCTTCCAAGATATACCTCAATTACTTCATTATTAGAGGATACGTGTTCTATAGAGCCCTCTGAAAGAATTGAACCTTCATGCAATACAGTAACCTCACATTCAAGATCTTTTACAAATTCCATATCATGCTCAACAACAATAACTGATTTATCTTCTGATAATTTCTTAAGAATCTCAACTGTCTGTCTTCTTTCATTAGAAGTCATTCCAGCTGCTGGTTCATCAATTAATAATAACTTTGGTTCCTGAGTTAAAAGCATGCCTATTTCTAGCCACTGCTTTTGGCCGTGTGATAACTCACCAGCAATTCTATCTTGTTCATTTGTAAGACTAATTTCACCTAGTATGTTTTCTATAAGATTTTTCTCATCTCTATTTAATTTTTGGAATAAAACACTGAAGGGATTTCTATTTTTCTTCATGGATATAAACAAATTTTCGTATACTGTTTTTAGCTCAAATACAGTAGGACGTTGAAATTTTCTACCTATACCCAGTAATGCTATTTGAGATTCACTTTTCATTAGAAGATTTTCATCCCAAACGACTTGATATTTTTGATCACTTTCAAGCCATACGTTTCGTTCACCAAATAATACTTTACCTTCATCTGGTTTAGTTTGGCCTGTAATTATATCCATAAAGGTAGTTTTTCCAGCCCCATTAGGTCCAATAATCGCTTTGAGTTCATTTTTACCAATGCTATAACTCAAATTGTTAATGGCTTTAAATCCATCAAATGAAACTGAAATTTTTTCGACTTTCAATAAAGTATTCATTTTTCCTTTACAAATATATTTTTTAAAAAACCAATTATTCCATTTTCACTGAAAATTGTGATTATTACAAATCCAAAGCCTAACAAAACTGTCCACCAATTCACCCATTCTATAGTAAATAGTCCCAAAGGAATATCGGGTGCCTGTCCACCAGTAAACCATGACGAAAATAATGAAACAAAAGCTGCACCAATGATTGCTCCATACAACTTGCCTCTTCCTCCAATTGCGACCCATACAGCGAGATAGATCGATGCGATAGGTGCAAGCTCTGCGGGATTAATAATACCTGCTTGCGGGTAATATAGAGCGCCAGCAATACTTGAGATTATGGCAGTTAACACAAATATAAATAATTTATATATTTCAACATTATAACCCAAGAATCTTACTCGTGTTTCATTGTCTCTGATTGATGTAATAATTAATCCAAACTTACTTTTCATTAGTGAATGAAAAACTAAGAAAATAATTATTAAAAAAATACAACTTGCCCAAAAAAACCCTATAGATATGACCTCTTGTCCCAAATACTCAATGCCAGGAATGTTTTGCAAACCAGAGAGGCCGTTATTACCCCTAAGACCACTATCATTTTGAAATAAGTATAGTGACAAAGCTAAAGTTAATGCTTGAGTTAAAATTGAGAGATAAACTCCTGTTACTCTCGACCTGAATGCTAGCCACCCAAATATAAATGCAAGAATGCCTGGTACAACAATAACTAAAATCAATTGTAAACTAAGACTATCTGCAAACATCCATATGGATGGTATGTCATAGCCGCCAACGACTCCAAAGATCTGATTTCCAATTGCATTTGATAATTCGGTTTCGGTTAATGGAAGCAACTCATTAGTGGCAGCTTCTTGAACAATAATTGCTGTTCGCTCATACATTAACCACATTCCAATCATATAGCCACCAAGTCCAAAAAAGGCGAAATGGCCAAGAGAGAGGATGCCGCAATAACCCCATACCACATCCATCGCTAGAGCAATTATGCAAAGACAAACAGTTTTGCCTAAAGTTTTGACAAAACTAGTAGAAATTAATCCGTTTCCGTAAGGTTCACTAAAAAAAGTTATGAATAGTGAAAATATAACAATAACAATTGTAAAAATTAATGTATGTCGAGCTAGTAAATCATTTATTGAATTAGTCATCAGCTGCTCTTCCTTTAAGGGCAACAATCCCTTTTGGTCTAAATTGTATAAATAAAATAATAAAGATGATCATATAAGTTTGCGCTGCGAGAGTGTTAGATGGATTAAACCATTCAATAAATTTTTGAAGGAACCCGATTAGTGAGGCTCCTGCTAATGTGCCCCATATGTTGCCCACTCCGCCAACAACCACAGTCATAAAGCTCTGAACTATATATTCAGACCCTAGCTCAGATGTAACTTTAGAAAAAAGCCCAATAGCAATTCCAGCAATTCCGGCAATTCCTGAACCAAAGCCAAAAGTTAACATATTTATTCTTTCAGGATTAATTCCCATATTGGAGGCCATTACTGGATTTTGGGTCACTGCACGCGTCTCCAATCCAAGTCTGGTACGATTCATGACAAAGAGCAATAGACCCAGAAATATTAAACTCAAAATAAATATCGCAATTCTTATATAACTGATCGATAGATCGTCGCTGAGGCTAAGCGATCCATCAAGCCACGATGGAGATGTAAGTGGTCTTGCTTGTGTTCCAAAAATATTCTTTGCAATTTGTTGTAATGCAATACTGATCCCGAAAGTGGCCAGTAATGTATCAAGTGGTTTACGATACAAATGACGTATCACGAGTCTTTCCATAATCACTCCAGCAGTAAAAGTAATTATAAATGCGAGGGGAAGTGCAACTAAAAGTGATAGTGTGTGGTTACTTATAAATTGTTGAACTACATACCCTGTATAAGCTCCCATCATGATAAATTCACCATGAGCCATATTAATTACTCTCATTACACCAAAAGTAATCGCTAGACCAATTGCTCCAAGAAAATAGATCGATGCAAGACTTAAACCGTCAATAAATAAGTCAATATATTTATAGATCTGAACTCTAAAATTTATACTAGCTAAAGTATCTAGTGCAGCATTTGTTACTTCAGCGGAAGTTTCGTTATAAACTGAATAAAATATAAATTTGTTTACTTCTTCTATAATTTTACTCTCAGAAACAAAAAGAGGTGCTAAATTATTCTCAACCAATTCATTATACGCTGCAATTCGAGATTGTTCATTGTCTAGTGAACTTATAAAATATCCTCCAATTTTATCTCCGATGATATTATTTTCTAATATTTTCTTTAATTCTTCTGGGGTAATCCTTTTTTTATAAACTAGATTATCAGCATATAATTTGTCATATGCATCATTAATTGATATCTCAACATCCTCATTAAAAAAATTAGTTGTACCCGATGTTCCATTACTATTTTTGATTGTAAAACCAGGCACAATTACCCTAGCAATATTTTTATTACTAGGAAGAGTGATGCCAACTTTCACTTCAGAAGAATTGAGGAGTTGATTTAGAGAGGCCCTTATCTCGATCGCAGTATCGCCTTTAAAAGACTCAATTATTTCTAATTTTTTATCATTCGAGTCAGAGTGCTTAATAATTGCAAATTTTAGCAATCGATCAATAGCAGTTTTTAGTTCTGCATCTGACTCATTAATGTAAGCATCTTGTAACACTGCCAAATGTTCAGGCTGGATGTTTCTTTTTAAGCTATCCAGGCTTTTTCTTCGTATATTAATATCTGAATTAGAAATTTGGTATTTTACTAAAAGAGAGTCTATTTTTGCTCTTACTCCACTATTGGGTTTAATTTTTTTAATTTCTTTTTTGGTGTAATTGCCGATCCTAGTAAGACCATCCATTTCTAAGGCATCAAATGACTCATTATTTTCATCAACTATAACTACTTGCTTAGTATCTTTTATATAGTAGAGACTTTTTGATTTCCACAGTTCTAAAAATCTTGAAACAATTTCATCATCAAAGCTTTGTATGTCTCTTAATATAGAGTCAACAGTTTTTGCTGAACTTTTAATTATATTTTCTGAATTTTCTATTAAGAATATATTGAATTCATCATGGTGAGCGACTGCTGGTAGATTTATAAAAAAAGCATACAGAAGAATAATATAAAATTTTATTTTCATAATTTAAAAACGCCATAAAGAATATAAACTACTCTTTACAGCGTTTTATTTGGGTTAAAATTAGTAGTTAGACTTTAACTGAACACAACTGTTGGTCGAAGTATTATACATCCCACAACCTAAGCTTTGCCAATCTGATGTTAAAACAGCCGACTCTGGTAGGTGATCTGTCCACGCATCTCCTGGAACCTCTGACGTTTGGCTAATTATATCAAACTGACCATCTTCAAGGATCTCACCTATTAAAACAGGTTTAGAGAGATGATGATTTGGAAGCATTTCAGCAGTTCCACCTGTGAGATTTGGAACTGTAATGCCGTACATAGCTTCTCTAACTGCATCTACATCAGTAGTTCCAGCTTTTTCCACTGCTTTAACATACATGTTAAATCCAATTACGTGTGCTTCCATTGGGTCATTGGTTACTCTTTCTGATCCCATGGTGCTTTTCCAGTTTTTGATAAATGCTGTATTTAAGTCGGACTCAGCTGATTGAAAATAATTCCACGCGGCTAGGTGACCAACCAAATTTGTTGTATCAAGTCCGGATAATTCCTCTTCACCAACTGAGAACGCAACAACTGGTATGTCTTCAGCGTTCACTCCTGCAGCTGCAAGTTCTTTATAAAATCCAATGTTTGCATCACCGTTAATCGTTGAAATAACACCTACCTTCTTTCCATCAGCCCCAAGTGCTACAACATCAGCAACAATTTTCGACCAATCCGAATGACCAAAAGGTGTATAATTTACAAAAATATCAGATTCAGGAATTCCTTTATCAATTAAATATTGATTTAGAATTTTGTTTGTTGTTCTAGGATAAACGTAGTCAGTTCCAAGTAATGCGAACTTTTCAATACCTAGTTCATCTAGATAGTAGTCAGTAGCTGGAATAGCTTGTTGATTTGGAGCAGCTCCAGTATAAAATACATTTTTTGAGCTTTCTTCGCCTTCATATTGAACTGGATAAAAAAGTAATCCATTAAGTTCTTCAATTACGGGTAATACAGATTTTCTAGATACAGAAGTCCAGCATCCAAACATGACATCAACACCATTGACAGTTATAAGTTCTCGAGCTTTTTCGGCAAAAAGTGGCCAATCTGAAGCAGGATCAACAACTACTGCCTCCAGTTTTTTTCCGAGAATACCACCCTTTTCATTTTGTTCATCAATCAACATTAACATCGTATCTTTTAATGTTGTCTCTGAGATTGCCATCGTACCCGATAGGGAGTGTAATATGCCAACTTTGATAGTATCTGCATACGCAGTGATACTAAAAAAGAAAAATGACATAACAACTATAATTTTCTTGATCATTATTCATCCTTTCATTTTTTTAACTGTTTCATAATTTCTTAAAAAAATTAGCGATACGAATCTTTAAACTTGCCAATATGACATCTTCAAAAAAAAAATTAAAAGTAATTTTTATATTACTAAATAGTATCTGTAATTTTAGTGATAAAAATAAATGACAATTATTTGTCAACTTGAAATTAAAACACTATGATAATTTTATGAATGTAAATCCTCAAAAATCTTTAGGCACAATTGATGTAGAGTTTATAAATAATGATATTGAAAAATTATATCAGCAAGGATGCCTTAAAGCTTTACTACCTCAATCTTACTCTAGTTTGTCTCAACTAGTTTTAGTTAATACATCTGGTGGCGTTACGAGTGGGGATAACTTTAATACTAAAATATACTTACACAATACACATATGCTCACTACAAGTCAGGCTGCTGAGAAGGTATATAGTGGATATGGAGATGCGGCTAAACTTAAATACACAATTAACGTTGATAATAGTACTCTTTTTTGGATGCCAAATGAAACAATCCTCTTTAATAATTGCAACATAAGACGTCAAATTGATGTCAATCTTTTAAATGATTCAAATTTATTTTTTTGTGAAACAGTTGTTTATGGAAGATCAGCAATGAATGAAACGATTGAAAAAGGTTATTACTCTGATCGATGGAAAATATTTAATGATAATAAAATTGCTCACCTTGAAATCAATGGCTTTGAAGATAATATAAAAAGAATGCGGGAAAATAAATTTATGCTTAATGATAATATTGCAGTTAATACAATAATAATACTCGGTTCAGAGATGAATAAATTTTATGCTGTATTAAAGGATAATATTCATGATGAAAAAAGTATAACTACTGGTATTTCAGAGTGGGATGGTAAGATAGTAATAAGGAGTATTTCATCTAATAACTATTATTTAAAAAAATTTACAAAAAAAATCGTGTCAATCATGATGAATGATAAAGTTCCTTACATGTGGGGTGCTGCATGAAGCTTTCCCCAAGAGAGATTGATAAAATGATGGTCAGCATGGCTGCAATAGTCGCTCGAAAGAGATTAGACCGTGGTGTTAAATTAAATTACCCTGAAGCCGTATCAATTATTTCTGATTATGTTGTTGAAGGTGCAAGGGACGGCAAATCTGTAGCTGAACTAATGGAAAGTGCAGCACATGTTCTAAAAAAAGATGACTGTATGGACGGAGTTGCTGAAATGATTGCCGAAGTGCAGACAGAAGCAACTTTTCCGGATGGAACAAAGTTAGTCACGGTGCATAAACCCATAAGGTAAGAATTATATGATTCCAGGAGAAATAATTACAAGTGATAGTGACATAATTTTAAATAAAGATTTAGTGAGTTTGACAATGAAAGTCTCCAATACTGGTGACCGGCCAATTCAAGTCGGTAGCCATTATCACTTTGGCGAAGCAAATGAAAGTCTTGAATTCGATAGAAAGAAAGCCTTAGGCATGAGACTAAACATTCCATCTGGAACCGCAGTTAGATTTGAACCAGGGCAAACAAGAGATGTTGAACTCATTGAAATACAGGGACTAAAAAAGTTATTTGGATTTAATAAAAAAGTCATGGGAAAAATTAAATGAAAAAAATTCCAAGACAATCTTATGCAGCTATGTACGGCCCCACAACAGGCGATAAAGTAAGGTTAGCTGATACTGAGCTTTTCATTGAGGTTGAAAAAGACCTCACAGTCTATGGTGAGGAAGTCAAGTTTGGTGGTGGAAAAGTTATTCGCGATGGAATGGGACAGTCTCAGGTTTCAAGAAGTGATGGAGCAGTAGACACAGTTATTACTAATGCTCTAATACTAGATGTCACAGGGATATTTAAAGCAGATATTGGACTAAAGAACGGAAATATTGATCATATTGGAAAAGCTGGTAACCCTGATACACAACCTGGTGTGGATATTATAATTGGTCCAGGTACTGAGGTTATTGCAGGTGAAGGTAAAATTGTAACGGCGGGCGGCTTTGATAGTCATATACATTTCATATGTCCTCAGCAAATTGATGACGCCTTACATTCTGGCATTACGACGATGTTGGGTGGAGGTACTGGACCAGCACATGGAACATTAGCAACTACTTGCACACCTGGGCCATGGCACATAGGCAGGATGCTTCAATCATCTGATGCTTTCTCGATGAATTTAGCTTATGCAGGCAAAGGAAATTCTTCGATGCCTTCTGGTTTAGAGGAACAAGTTCTTGGTGGAGCAGCTGCTCTCAAACTTCACGAGGACTGGGGCTCTACTCCTGGTGCAATTGATAATTGTTTAAATGTTGCTGATAAATTCGACGTTCAGGTCATGATACATACTGATACACTCAATGAAAGTGGCTTTGTGGAAAATACAATCAATGCAATTAATAAAAGAACCATTCATACATTTCATACTGAGGGTGCTGGTGGTGGACACGCGCCTGATATAATAAAAATTTGTGGTGAACCGTATGTTTTGCCATCCTCAACTAATCCAACACGACCATTTACTGTTAACACTGTTGAAGAGCACTTAGATATGCTGATGGTTTGCCATCACCTTGATAAATCAATACCTGAAGACGTCGCTTTTGCGGAAAGTCGAATACGCAGAGAGACAATGGCTGCTGAGGACATACTGCACGATATGGGTGCTTTCTCAATCATCGCATCTGATAGTCAAGCTATGGGACGCGTTGGTGAGGTTATTATTAGAACATGGCAAACGGCTCATAAAATGAAAGTGCAACGAGGAAGACTATCTGAAGAGCAAGGTGATAATGATAATTTAAGAGTTAAACGTTACCTTGCAAAATATACAATAAACCCATCAATTGCTCATGGAATCTCTTCTTATGTTGGCAGTCTCGAAAAAAATAAAAGAGCCGATATCGTTATCTGGGACCCAGCTTTTTTTGGTGTTAAGCCTGAGATTATAATAATGGGTGGAAGTATTGCCTGCGCTCAAATGGGCGATCCAAACGCATCGATTCCAACTCCTCAACCTGTGTATACACGTCCAATGTTTGGAAGTTATGGAAGATCGCTTGAAAATTCATCGGTAACTTTTGTCAGTAAGAGTTCACTGGAAGCAGATAGCCTAAATCATCTGAATATACAAAAAACTTTGTTACCAGTAAGCAATACAAGGTCAATTTCAAAAAAAGATATGGTATTAAACGATGTTTGCCCAACTATAGATGTAAATCCTGAAACATATGAGGTTAGAGCAAATGGAGAAATTATAACATGTGAACCGGCAGAAGAATTACCAATGGCACAAAAATATTTTATGTACTGACTATGGAAATTTGTAATTCAATTTTAAGTTACTATGATTTCTCTGAAGAGGTGGATACAATTTCCCTATCTTATGAGGAGAGATTCATGCGACGCAAAAAATTAGTTTCTGACAAAGGCCATGAATTTCTAGTTGATCTTGATGAAATGAAATCAGTCTTGAGTAATCAAGCTTTCAAACTTCAGAGTGGAAAATTAATTACTATAAAATCAAAAAAAGAAAATTTAATTGAGATCAAGTCAGAAAATTTAAATAAGTTAATATGGCATATCGGAAATAGACATATCCCCTGTCAGATTGAAGCTACAAGAATCTTAATACAAAATGACCATATCATTGAGGATATGGTGAGAAGACTTGGGGGGAAGACAAAATCTGTGGTTGAACAATTTAATCCTGAAGGAGGGGCTTATGGTATGGGAAGAACGCATGGTCACCAACATTAAAGATAAAAACCCATTAGATTTAAAATCTCATCAAATTTTGCATCTTTGGTTTTCATCTTCATTTCCTATTGGTTCATACGCTTATTCGCATGGTCTCGAGGCTATAATTGATGACAAGCTTATCAAAAATAAAAATGACGTATTAGAATTTATTAAGAGTATTCTCTTTGAGGGAACCTGCAGAAATGAGTATATCTTTATAAAGGCTACCTATGATGGTATTGATATAAATGATTTAGTGCTTGCAAGCTGCGCATCTAAGGAACGTCAACTTGAAACACTCAAAATGGGCGATGCCTTCAGAAAAATTATGTCTGAGAGTTGGAACTATACAATAAATAATGAGACTGCTTTTCCAGTCTGTATTGCTCAAGCAGGGATTAAATTTCATATTGCTTTTGATGATTTAGTTGATTTTTATATTCAATCATTCATCTCAAACTTAATTAATATGTGCGTTAAACATATACCTTTAAGTCAAAAAGATGGTCAAGATTGTATGTTTTCATTTCTTGGTATGATGAAAAGTTTTCATAATACGATGAAAGAATTAAGCTTAGACGATTTACGCAGTTCAATGTTTTGTGCGGATATTTATAGTATGAAACACGAAAATCTTAAATCTAGAATTTACGTCACGTGAATAATTTTCGAGGACCTTTAAAAATTGGTATTGGCGGCCCCGTCGGTGCAGGTAAAACAAGTCTTACTGAGGCTTTGTGCAAAAATTTATCTAAAAATATTTCAATGGCAGTTATATCGAATGATATTTATACAATAGAAGATGCCGAGTATTTAATGAGAGCTCAAGTTTTACCAATTGAGAGAATTAAAGGTGTTGAAACTGGTGGATGCCCTCATACCGCAATTCGAGAGGATGCTTCGATTAACCTCTTAGCTGTAGAAGAAATGAAACAAAAATTTCCTGATTTACAATTGCTATTGATTGAGTCAGGTGGAGATAATTTGGCTGCAACGTTTAGTCCAGAGTTAGTAGATTTATCAATCTATGTGATTGATGTTGGAATGGGAGGTGATATCCCTCGCAAAGGTGGGCCAGCAATAAGAAAATCTGATTTACTAATCATCAATAAAACTGATTTAGCAAATCACGTAAATGTTGATTTGGATCAAATGAAATTAGATGTTGAAACTGCCCGATCAGGCATGCCTTATATTTTTTGTGAAATGAAGAATAATAAGGGTATAGAAAATATTGCTGAGTTTCTCAAAACTGAGGGTGGCCTTGAAATAAACTAAAATCCACTTTCCTGAATGAGTATTGAGGTAGTAGTATTAAATATGTTTTGTAAGGTGTTCATTCATGTATGCATATATATCAATGGCTTAAATCATATCCGATCATGAAAAAAATGTGTTATTATGCATAAAAGCTAGAAATTACAGTCTGTGTAACTGCTGCATTATTGCTGCACAGAAAATAATTCAACATTGTATAAACGATATTACTGTTTGATATCAATGCTTTGCCCCTATCGCTTAATAGTAAAGCAGGTCATTGGTAATGATCAGCCGCTGGAGCGTAACCAGCTAGGGGCACCACTAAAATCCACTTTCTCTGATTAATGTTGATGAAACCAAATTAAATAGATTTTGAAAAATATTATAGTTTTCAGTCTGAATTTTTACTTTACCTGCTGTTTGCCATTGAACAGTCTCAACCTCTGTATTTGTAGAAAAATTAAGCTGGTATAAGGCTTCTTCTGGTCGATAAATAACTTTTCCATCTCCTTTCACTTCACGTGATGCAATTGATCCCCCAAAAGTAGATACTAATGATAAGTAAGGAAGTTCTTCTGTCGATGTATTATTTTGTGAAACTAAGACAACTTCTGCTTCATCAAATTCATTATTTTTTGGAACAAAATAGCCGCTTGTATTACCTTCAAGTTTGTCTAAGTCATTCTCACTTATAAATGCAACAACTTTAGTGTCATTGAATTGAACAATAGAAAATAATTTTTCTTTTATATTCACCCACTGTCCATTATTTAAATACTTAAGATCTTTTATCACCCCACTCATTGGTGCAAAAATTGATAGATTTTCATTTTCCTCTTTGAGACTTTTAAGAATTTCAAATTCTACTTTTAATTGATTTTCTAATACCATGAGGTTACTCATATCAGCCTCTGATCCAATTCGACGATCCAGTTTTTGCTGTATCATTTTTACACGCTCAATTGCCTTATCAACTTTATTGGATAAGGACGGACTCATCATAGTAATTAATAAATCACCCTTTTCGACTTGTTGATCTGAGATAACAAAAATCTCTTTTATCTCAGAATCTTCTGTTGGATAGATATCAACTACTTCACCTCGATCAATAACTGCTGGAAGACTGAGTGAACTTCGCCATGGTACTAACATTGCAGCCAAAAATACTGAGAAAATAAAAATTGATCTCAATGAAGTCCAATTAAAACGCATGTACCTTCTAAGTCCCCACCATTGTTTAATTTCTCTCCAAATAGGAAGTAAAATGAACCAAACAATCTCAATAATGAACAGAATGATGCCAAGAATTTTGAATGTTAAATAATAAACCAATAAGGCAATTCCAATAAATATGAAGAAGCGATAAACCCATGTCATCCACGCGTAAATGATAAAAGTCCATCGTCTTTGACTCATGAGTTGTTCCGGTGGTTGGAATTTAAATCCAAAGATCCATTCTCTAATCTGCCATCGACCTAAAGCGAAAGAGCGCGGTTGAAGATTTTCCGCTTTAAGAAAATCTGAGAGCACATAGTATCCGTCAAATCTCATAAACGGACTAATATTAATAAGAAGTGATGATATCCAGCTTGAAGTTGCAATAAAAAATGAGGCACTTTTTATAACACCTTCAGGGCTTACAGCCCAAACAAATGTAGCAAGCAGGGCAAGATGCAATTCAGTCAGCATGCCTGCAAAATTAATCAGTAAGCGTTTTCTATGATCAGTTAATTTATAAGCATCGGTTGTATCTGTGTACAAGAAGGGGAAAAAAACCAGCATTGCAAGACCAATTGAAGAAACTTTGCATTTATAATATGTTGCAACATAAGCATGACCAAGTTCGTGCAAGGCCTTTACAAAAACAATCGTTATCCCAAATAAAATCAATCCATTTACATTAAAGAAATATGAAAATGTTGTTAAAAATGTTTCATAGTTTTGGATTGTTAAAAAAATACCAATGATCC
>CACMAQ010000019.1:0-13585 GCA_902611715.1 uncultured Pelagibacteraceae bacterium
AGAATGTATCTGCTGTGGCAGTTACCCTCCAGGTAAGAGCCTTTACTAATGATCTTTTTTTTGAACTCTGAGGCACACAGAAATAATTAGTTATATTATTTTATATTTCAAACAATTTTAGATTTAATAAACCAATAAAGTATTGATTTTTCATTAAAAAAAAATTTTTATTTCAACAGCTCTCTTTTGTCATAAAATTCTTTGGCTACAAAAACTAAATCACAATGTAACCAATTAACTAATCTATAACCATTTCTTAGCATAAGTTTATAAATGTCAGATTTAAGTATTTTGTGAATATTTTGAAAATGAAATTCAATTTCTTTTAATTCAAGATCATTAAATTCTATAACAACTATACTTGGTGAATACTTTTTAAAATTAAATGAGTTTAATGCATTTAATTCATTACCTTCAATATCTATTGAGAGAAAATCAATTTTTTTTCCTTTGTATGGAGATGACTCAATTATGTCGTTTAGGGTTTCACATTGCATTATAAATGTGTGGGTGTCTTTTTTATTCATTCTTTTAGCTGATTTTTTATTAACAGTCTGTACAGCTGACCGTCCATGTGGTGAGTAAACTTTTATTTTTCCCTTTTTATTGGAGACAGCTGTTTGCTTATTGAAATCTCTTTTTCTATGAAATTCAAATAATTCAATTGAAGTTTGATCTAGATCAATATTAATTCCAGACCAACCTCGCTTATATAGTAACAAAGTATTAGATCCCTCATAAGGATGATAACAACCAATATCTATATAAATACCTTTATCTTTATTTCTAAAAAAATAATTTACCAGTAAATCTATTCCGCCACCTGAATAAGATTTTTTGGGTTTATCTTTGAGTATTTTTTGTGAATACATATAAATAAATTTAAAAAAGCTTTTTTCTTTTTTAAAAATGAATTTTTCCTTTAGATATTTATCAATTTTCATAATTTATATTTTAAATTTAAAAACCTATGTCACACAGCATGTATTTTTTTTTCATTAATTGGATAATGAACGACTGCTGAAGCAAACCCTAGAATAACGCAAGCCCACCACATAATATCATAAGAACCATAATAATCATAAAACCTACCTCCAAACCATGACCCAACAAAAGAGCCGACCTGATGAGATAAGAAAGTAAAACCATACAACATAGACATATACTTTGATCCAAAAATAACCGAAATAATTCCACTAGTAAGAGGCACTGTAGATAGCCACAGAATTCCTAGAAGTGAAGCAAAAATTAATACTGTGATTTCAGTTTTTGGCAAAAAGATAAATATCAAAAACAGTAAGGCACGCAAAGTATATAAGATTACCAGAAGGTTTTTTTTAGACCTTAAATCTCCCAAGTGACCGAAAACAAGTGTACCTATTACATTAAATAATCCGATTAATGCTAAGGACCATGATCCAATCCACATTGGTAAAGATAAATCGTCAAGGTATGCTGGTAGATGAGTTGCAATAAAAGAAATATGAAAACCGCAAACAAAGAATCCAATTGTCAGTAAGACATAACTTTTATTTGCAAAGGCTTCATTTAAAACAGATGCTAAAGATCTATTAACATCATCATCTTTTCTACTTATGGATGAATGTTTTGTTAATACCAGTGAGAATAATATCATAATGAGTGAAATAAAACCAAGGTATAAAATTGATCTTTGCCAATCACTCATTTCAATTAAGAATCCTGTAAGAGGAACGATCAAAAATTGACCTAGCGAACCCGCAGCCATTACGACGCCAAGAGACAATGTTTGATATTTGCCTGTTACAGCTTTACCAACAGCCCCTAATATTACAGCAGTACCACATCCAGCGCATCCAAATCCAAAAATTATTTGTGAAACGATTAGAAGTATTGAACCTTCAACAAGTGACATTAAGTAAAGTCCAATTAAAAAGAAAATTACTCCCAATAGGCCAGCTACTGATGAACTATATTTATCTGCTATGGCGCCAAAAATTGGTGAGCCGATGCCTATCATCAGAAATTGTATTGCAATAGCAAACCCAAATACTTCTCTGCCAGTTTGTATATGTTCAGAAATCGGGATCAAATAAAGTCCAGAAGAATGCCTTATACCAAATGAGACAAGCAAGAGTATGCAGCCTCCAATAATCACTAATGTTGAATAAGAATGTCTAAATAACTGCATGCTTTAATTTATATACTTCCAACGTCGAATTGATACTATAAATCACATGATATTTACAATTACATACCTTGTGGTCCTAGTAATGCTTTTATCTATGGTGATTTACAAGCAGGCGAAGAAAATTGAGAGTACAAGAGCATTTAATGAAAGAACAATGTTAATCTTATGGCTTGTGCTTGGAATGGTTGGTCTCATCACTGGAGGGTTGTAACACCTAAACATTTATTGCACTGTTATGATGATCTGATTTTTATGCAAAAAATTTTACTTGTATTTTTAATATCTTTTTTCTCACTAAAAAATTCATATTCTGACAGTAATATTAAGGATAATTCTCCAGAAATATTTGAAGGAATCTCAGTAGAGCTTGATAGATTAGAAATTCAAGAGTCACTCAATCTCAAAGAAAATGGAAAATCTGTTTCAAGTAAAAACTGGATGATTGTTACGGCAAACGCCTATGCTTCAGCTGCTGGGGCAAAAATATTACAATCTGGTGGTACAGCAGCTGATGCAATGGTTGCAGCTCAATCTGTGTTAGGCTTAGTCGAGCCTGAGTCATCAGGAATTGGTGGGGGTAGTTTCTTATTATGGTATGACGGTGTAACGGGTAAAATAGTTACTTTAGATGGTCGTGAGACTGCACCCCAAAACTCAACTTCCAATCAATTTCTAAAAAGTGATGGAACTAAAATGAAGTTTTTTGATGCTGTCATAGGTGGTCTATCAGTTGGTACACCTGGAACTCTTGCATTAATGTTTGATGCTCAAAAGAAATGGGGTAATCAAAACTGGGAAAACCTTTTTGATGAAGCAATTTTCCTAAGTAAAAATGGTTTTAAAGTTTCAAAAAAATTATCCTCATCAATTGAAAGAGATAAAGATAGACTTAGCAAAATAGATAAAACAAAAGAATATTTTGTACCAAACGGGAATAGTTTAAAGCACAAGCAAGTATTGAAGAATTATGCTTATGCGAGCACAATGCAAAACATTGCTAAAAATAATATTGAAGATTTTTATAAAGGATCAATTGCGCAGGATATTGTCAGCACAGTAAAAAATCACACCAAAAATCCTGGCTTTCTAGAAGCTGAAGATTTGAGCAACTATAATGTAATAGAGAGAGATCCAGTTTGTATAAACTATAAGGTATACAAAATATGTGGCATGGGCCCACCATCGTCTGGAGGAGTAGCAGTCGCGCAAATATTGAAAATTTTAGAGCCTTATGATCTTCAGTCTCTGGGCCATTCAAATCCTATAACATGGCAAATAATTGGAGATGCGACTCGTCTTGCATTTGCTGATCGCGATCGATACTTGGCAGATAGTGATTATGTCAGTGTACCTTTGTCTGGTCTTTTAAATGACAATTATCTGATTGAAAGGTCAAATAAAATTAAAGTTGGAAAGAAAACTGAAAATGTAACCTCAGGTAAACCATCTAACAATTTTGTTTACAATTACGGAATAGATAACTCATTAGAGCTGCAATCTACAACACATATTTCAATTTATGATCAGTATGGAAACGCTCTCTCGATGACATCGTCAATTGAGAATGCATTCGGATCAAGATTGATGACGGAAAGTGGTTTTTTACTTAATAATCAACTTACTGATTTTTCATTTAATGAAAGAATTGATGGCAAGCTGATTGCAAATAGATTAGAGCCTGGGAAAAGACCAAGATCATCCATGGCGCCAACAATTGTACTAAAAGATAGCAGGCCTTTCATTATTATTGGCTCTCCAGGTGGTAGCAATATTATCAGCTTTGTAGTCAATTCAATTATCGCATTACTTGAATGGGATATGAATATTCAAGAAGCAGTCTCTCATCCTCATGCTATCAATAGGTGGGGGAAATTTGAAATAGAAGAATCTCTGCACTCTTCAAATCTTGAGAACTCTCTAAAGGCTATGGGATACAATACCAAAATAAGAAAATACTATTCAGGCCTAAATGGAATATTCATTGATACTGAAATTTATGGAGGCTCAGATCCTAGACGTGAGGGAATTGCACTGGGCAATTAAATAAAGAACAATTCTTGTCTTATGGCTTTTACTTGGAATGATAAGTCTAATTACCGGTGGACTTTAGATGTATTTATCCATTACGGTAGGTATATGAGTAGCCATTAATAGCTGGAGCTCCGCCAAGATGAGCGTAGAGTATTTTAGATCCTTTTTTAAAGTAACCTTTCCTGGCTAAATCAATCATTCCTTGCATAGATTTACCCTCATAAACAGGATCGGTAATCATGGCTTCAGTTTTTGCTGCCATACGAATAGCTTCATTAGTTTCTTCACTCGGAACTCCGTAAGCTGGATATGCATAGTCAGGAATTATTATTATTTCATCATCTCTAATTGTTCTTCCGAGTTCAACTAAATCAGCTGTATTATCTACAATTTCTCTTACTTGCTTGACTAATTTATCTGGTGTACCCGAACCATCAATACCTATGACTCTGTGTGCACGGTCATCTTCTGCGAACCCAACGATCATCCCCGCCTGCGTTGAGCCAGTAACTACACACACAATTATGTAATCAAATTTTAATGACATCTCTTTTTCTTGCATTCGAACTTCTTCAGCAAATCCTACGTATCCCAGTCCACCATATTTATGAACAGATGCCCCAGCTGGAATTGCATAAGGCTTACCACCGATATCTTTCACGGATTGAATTGCGTCTTCCCAACTTTTCCTAATCCCAATATCAAAACCGTCAGGTACTAGCCTGCTATCTGCTCCCATCAAACGCGTCATTAAAATATTACCAACACGATCATAAACTGCATCCTCATGAGGAACCCAACTTTCTTGAACAACAACACACTTCATGCCAATTTTAGCTGCAGTTGCAGCTACCATTCTAGTATGGTTAGATTGAACACCACCAATAGAAACTAATGTATCAGCTCCGGATGCAATAGCGTCTGGAACGATGTATTCTAGTTTTCTTAGTTTATTCCCACCCATAGCCAGACCTGAATTACAGTCATCTCTTTTGGCGTATATTTCGACATCAGCTCCTATTTCTTTGGTTAAACGAGGCAAATATTCTATTGGGGTAGGACCAAAAGTAAGTGAATATTTCTCAAATTTTTCTAAATTCATAGCCATCAGATTATAGAAAAATTTTTCAATGAAAATAACTTTAAAATGGCGGAAAGGATGGGATTCGAACCCATGATACGGTCACCCGCATACACGCTTTCCAATTCATGAGTCCAAGATTAGAGGATAATTTTTCTAAGCAAATGGGGAATTCTATTACGTGAAGTTTGGAATTATTTCGAGTGAGTGGGTTAGAAAAGGGATAAGATTTCAACACCATGCAGGCTGCATAAGACAAAAGCCAACTGCTGACTCTTTTCCTATTTGCCTTAATTGCTTCTGCCTTTCAATCCATGCACGATTCTTCTCAACTTCTAATCTTTCCCTTTCAGTTTGCAACTTCTGCCTCTCAATATTAATTAAATCCTGATTTGATGATGATGCCTCATAGCTCTTACCTTCTAATTCCATCAATTTGAGAACACAATTACCCATTGCTTCTGTATTTTTAGTAAAGCCAAGATCTTCGCAGTCTTCTTTCATGAGTTTAATTCGTTGCTCTTTTTGTAGTTTCTGCTCTTCTAATAGACTTTTATTGTTTACACTGGGTAATGTTGCAACGTATCCTGGATTACAATCATTAATTGCATTTCTAATACCAGCTACATCAAGCGTGCTATATGTGGCTAATCGATCATCGGTTATATAATCAATCGCAATCGTATTTGAATTTATCATATCTCTAAAGAATTTATCTTCATCCTGTCCTTCATCTAACCACGCCCTGTTTTCAATTGTAAAGAATGTAAAAGTATTTCCGATCTCAGTTATAACCTTTACTTTGCTATCTTTTTTGAGTTGACTACTAAAAACAATGCTTGATTCATTCAAAGTATTTTCATCATAAAAATTTGAGACCAAGAAGGTTACATCTGGACTTGAATCATTTAGTGAAAAACACATGTTGCCTCCTTCTTGAACCTTCCAAGAACCATAACTACCAATAGTAGTTAGCTCTATGTTTGCAATTGCGAAGTGGCTAAAACTGAATGTACAAATTAAAATTGATATAATTGATTTCATGCACAATCATAAATGAATGTATTAATATATTCAAAAAAGATTTTGATTTAGTGGGCTAAGAATGGGTTAAGAATGGGCTAAGAATGGGCTAAGAATGGGCTAAGAATAAATAATTTTTAGCTTCCATTAAATATTTTTTTTGAAAATGGCGGAAAGGATGGGATTCGAACCCACGATACGGTCACCCGCATACACGCTTTCCAAGCGTGCGCCTTCAACCACTCGGCCACCTTTCCTTATTCAACTTTTAAAGCAGCAATAAAGGCCTCTTGAGGAATATCGACCTTACCGTAAGTTCTAAGTCTCTGTTTTCCTTTTTTCTGCTTATCAAGTAGCTTTCTTTTTCTGTCAGTGGCGCCACCACCATGTATTCTCTCAATAACATTTTTACGGTATCCTCTGACAGTTTCGCGAGCAATAATTTTTCCACCAATTGCTGCCTGGATTGGAATATGGAATTGATGACGAGGAATTAATTCCTTTAATTTTTCACAAACTGCTCGACCTTTTTTTTCTGAAAAGCTTCGATGAACAATAATTGATAATGCATCTACTGACTCATCATTTACCAATATGCTTAGTCTTACCAAATCACTCTCAATATATTCATCAATCTCATAGTCAAAACTTGCATATCCGCTAGAAATTGACTTCAAGCGATCGTAAAAATCAAAAACAATTTCATTTAAAGGCAACTTATAATTCAGAATTACTCTTGATCCAGAATAAGATAATTCTGTTTGCATTCCTCTCTTATCTTCACAAAGAGATATGATGCTACCTAAATATTCATCAGGACAAATAATTGTTGCTTTAATCCAAGGCTCAGAGATACTTTTAATTTTCATAACTTCAGGCATATCTGCTGGATTATGTAATTCAAGTGAACTTCCGTCATTTAAAACTAAACTATAAATAACGCTTGGAGCTGTAGTTATTAAATCTAAATTGAATTCTCTATCAAGTCTTTCAACGATAATTTCTAAGTGTAATAATCCAAGAAAACCACATCTAAAACCCATTCCAAGAGCTGCAGATGTTTCTTGTTCGAAATGAAAACTAGAGTCATTTAGCTTTAACTTTCCTAATGCGTCTTTTAAGAATTTAAAATCAGCTGCATTTGTTGGAAATAAACCACAAAATACCACAGGCTGACTTGGCTTGAATCCAGGTAAAGGCTCTGTTTGTTTGTCATTCGCAAGTAATATTGTATCCCCAACCTTAGTTTGGGCTACTTCTTTAATTGCAGCAGTTATAAAACCTAATTCACCGGTCTTGATGTACTCGTTATCAATCATTTTCGGTGTGAAACAGCCAATTCTTTCTATTAAATGTTTTGTATTAGTTTGATGAAAACGAACCTCCATACCTTTTTTTAGAATTCCATCTATCACTCGAACCAATATTACAACACCTAAGTAAGCATCATACCAACTATCTACTAACATTGCTTTTAATTGTTTACTTTCATCACCTACCGGAGATGGTAATTCGTTTACAATATTTTCTAAAACATCCTCAATGCCAAGACCTGATTTAGCAGAAATTTCAATTACGTTACTGGTATCAATACCTAAAATATCTTCTATTTGTCTTTTTACTCTCTCGGGGTCAGCTGCTGGCAAGTCTATTTTATTTAAAACGGGTATAATTACGTGATCATTTTCCACTGCTTGATATAAATTGGCTAATGTTTGAGCTTCAACGCCCTGACTTGCATCAACAACCAATAGCGATCCCTCGCAAGCAGATAATGATCTGTTAACTTCGTAACTGAAGTCAACATGGCCAGGCGTATCAATAATATTAAGTGTGTACGTTTCACCATTTTTTGCTTTGTATTTTAATTGTACAGTTTGAGCCTTGATTGTTATTCCACGTTCTCTTTCAATATCCATAGAGTCAAGCACCTGTGCTTTCATTTCTCTTTCAGAAAGCCCTCCACAAAATTGAATCAATCTGTCAGCTAAAGTGGATTTTCCATGATCAATATGAGCGATAATAGAAAAATTTCTTATATTTTTAGTGCCAGTCATAATATTTTTAATTTAGGATCTAACAGTTCCGGAAGTAGACTTTTTCACAGACTCAATTATTTTTGAACTTATTTCAGAAATGTCATCTTCGGCAAGAGTTTTTTCGTTAGATTGTAATGTAACCTTAATAGCAATAGACTTTTTATCTTTTCCCAGACTATCATCTTCAAATAAATCAAAGATTTCAACATTTCTAATTAATTCCTTATCTACCTTAAAGGCTGAAGTAACAACTTCTTCACTTTTTACTTTTTTATCAATAACAAAAGCAAAGTCTCTTGTGACAATCTGAAAATCACTTAAGTTAAGTACAGGCTTGTTGGTAGTTTTCTTTTCTGTATTTGGCAGTTCATCAAGGTATAACTCAAATATATTTATTTTATTTTTAATCTTAAATTGACTTGCAACTCTTGGATGCAACTCTCCAAAATATCCAGCAATTACCGAATTATTAATTTTAATCGAACCAGATCTTCCAGGATGATACCAGGAAGGGCAGTCATTAGAGACAGATATTTTTTTGTTACCTGGCATTAAATAGTCAATTAAGGAAGTTAAATCCTGTTTTACGTCATATATATCAAATTCCGTCTGTATATTCTTCCAAGACTTTTCGGTCTTAATTCCAGATTTAATTCCACATGCAACGTTCAATTGATCCTCGGGAGATGTTGATCTGTACTGACTACCTATCTCAAAGATCGAGAATGAGTCAAAGTTTCTATTCTTATTTTTTTTAATTGCTTGAAGAAGATTAGGTAGAAGATTAGGTCTTAATATATCCAGCTCCTCTGAGATGGGATTTACAATTTTTAATTTATTTATATCGCCAAAAACTTCACAATTTTTTGAGTCTGTGAATGAAAATGTTACTAATTCATCATATTCAATTGAAGCAATGAAGTGTCTAGCTTTCATCAACTTCTTTTGTGCGTAATTTAAGATATTTTTATTAATTTTACTTTTTAGTCTAATATTACTTGTCGGAATATTTTCATATCCCTTAATACGAATAACTTCTTCACTTATGTCAGCTTCTCCGTGAATATCTTGTCTCCAAGAAGGTATTGAACATTTAATAACATCACCTGTTTGGCTCGTTTCAATTCCTAAAGAATTAAGTATTGATATCAATTCTTTGTCAGACACTTCAAAACCAAGTCTTCTTGAAATATAACTACTAGAAGTTGACACTTCATTTTTATTTTCTTTTATATTCCCAGCCAACTCAACCTCACTGCACTCACCGCCACATATTTCAAGAATTAATTGTGTTGCAAGGTCTATCCCTTTTAAAGTTGAATTTGGATCAATGCCTCTTTCAAAACGAAATCTTGCATCACTTAGAATTGACAAGTTTCTCCCTGTCTTGGCTGTATTAATCTCATCAAATAAGGCTGACTCAAGTAAAACGTTCTTTGTCTCAGTGCTACAACCTGTACTTTTGCCTCCCATGATCCCCCCTAAGCCTAGTACTTTTTTCTCATCAGCTATTACGCACATACCATTTTTTAGGTGATAATCTTTTTCATCTAGCGCTAGGAAACTTTCTCCATCATTTGCTGAGCGTACTATAATTTTGCCATCTATTTTGTCTGCATCGTAAACGTGAAGTGGCCGGTTCTCGTCATACATTACAAAATTAGTTATATCTACCAGCGCAGATATTGGCCTTAAACCTATTGACTTAAGTTTATTTTTAAGCCATTCCGGGCTTTCAGTATTCTTTACATTTCTAAAATATCTTCCAGCAAAGGCTGAGCATATTTTATTATCTTGTATTTCAATTTTAATTGGTGATTTAAAGGAGCCTTTTTCTCTAGATATTTTTCTCTCTAACAATTCCCCCATGCCAGCTGAAGCAAGATCTCGAGCTATTCCTTTTACACCAAGACAATCTTGTCGATTTGGAGTGATACCAATTTCTATTACAATATCATTAAGGCCATAAATCTCTGAAAAAGATCTTCCAATAGTTTCTTTTTCCTCAAGTCGAATTATTCCATCATGCTCATTTGAAATACCAAGTTCATATTCTGAACACATCATTCCATAGGATTCTACTCCTCTAATCTTGGCAGCTTTAATTTTCATTTGATTAACCGGAATAGTTGAACCAACTGGCGCATAAACCACCTTCATGCCTTTCTCTACATTTGGCGCACCACAAACTACATCAACTTTTTCCTTGCCAATGTCAACTTTGCATAGTTTTAATTTATCCGCATTTGGGTGTTTTTTTTCTTCAAGCACCTGTCCAATAATAAAATCCTGATATGCTTTTCCCGTGTCTTGAATATCTTCAACTTCAAGACCGATTGAAGTGAGTTTCTTTTCAATTTCTTCAAAATGAGCATTTGTCTTAAGATGCTCAGTTAACCACGAATAACTAAATCTCATCTAGCTTAAGTCTCCTATGATCGAAGGTATGTTCAAAGGTGAAAAGCCATAATGCTTATTCCATCTAAGATCACTATCAAAGAAAGTTCTTAAATCACTAATTCCATATTTGAGCATTGCAAGCCTCTCTATACCCATACCAAATGCATAACCTTGATATTCATTTGAATTGATATTTACATTTTCAAGCACGTTTGGATGAACCATTCCACACCCTAAAATTTCCAACCAATCCTCACCCTCTCCAATAATTAATTGATTTCCTTTCTTAGTGTATCCAATATCAACCTCTGCAGATGGTTCAGTAAAGGGGAAATGACTAGGTCGAAATCTCATATTTAATTTATCAGTCTCAAAAAAAGTCTTGAGGAATATTTCTAAACATCCTTTGAGGTGGCTCATGTTGCTTTCTTGATCTATTACTAAACCCTCAACTTGATGGAACATAGGAGAGTGCGTTTGATCATTATCACATCTAAACGTTTTTCCGGGAGCAATTAATCGAATTGGTGGTTTTTGCTTTAACATACTTCTTATTTGAACTGGCGAGGTATGAGTTCGCAGAACATTTGGCATTCCATCAGTTTCAGTTTCAACATAAAAAGTATCATGCATTTGTCGTGCAGGGTGGTGTTCAGAAGTATTTAAAGCAGTAAAATTATTGTAATCAGTTTCAACTTCAGGTCCTTCAGCAACAAAAAAATCTAAGTCGCCAAATATAGTTATAACTTCCTCTATAACCTGACTGATTGGGTGAATAGTTCCGTATGACTTTGAAGTAGATAGAGTGATATCTAAAGTTTCAGAGTTAAGTTTTTTTTCTAATTCCTCGCTATTTAACTCTTCAGTCTTTGAAGCTATTATTTCAAGAACAGTGTCTTTAATTTTATTTAATTTTTCAGCATGCTGCTTTCTTTCATCTCCAGAAAGAATGGCTAGCTCTTTCATTTCGAGAGAAATAATACCTTTCTTACCAAGAAATTTTATCCTAAATTCATTTATGCTTTCGATATTTGTAAATTTATCTGAAGCTTTTTTAATTTCAGTTTCTAGCTCTCTAAAATCTTTCATCGTAGAACAACAATATCAGATTTAGTTTTTTCTGTAATAATAATATGCTTGAGAAAATGATGCCAACTGAATTATTTGGGTGAGGACTGAACCTGTTTTGCTAAATGCTCAAAAGAAGTAGGTTCATTCATAGCAAGATCAGCTAAAATTTTACGATCTAATTCTATGTTTAATTTTTTTAGGCCATTCATGAAAACTGAATAAGAAATTCCATGTAATCTAGCTCCAGCATTTATCCTTTGGGTCCAAAGTGATCTAAACTCTCTTTTTTTTACTCTTCGATCACGATAGGCATACTGCATTGATTTTTCTACAGCTTGCTTTGCGACTTTAAAAGTATTCTTTCTTCTGCCTCTATATCCTTTGGCTTGCTTAATTACTTTTTTATGTCTTGCGTGTGCAGTAACTCCTCTTTTAACTCTTGCCATTATATTTTCCTATTTATTAAGCGTAGGGTAAAAACTTTTTAACTATTCGGGCATCTTGGTCAGATAAAATTGTAGAACCTCTTTGATTTCTTATCTGATTATTCGTTCTTTTAATCATACCGTGTCTTTTTCCACTTTGATATGATTTAACTTTACCTGAAGCTGTAAGCCTAAATCTTTTATTAGCGCCTTTTTTTGTTTTTAATTTACTCATATTGGATGAACGGTTTATAGACCCTAGGTAAGAAAAAATCAAAAGTTTTTTATTAATGATAAGAATTAACTACTGCTGCTAATTTGCAGTGAAAATCATGGTAAATTGGCGACCTTCAAGTTTTGGCTCTTGCTCGATTTTACTTGTCGTACCCATTGTTTCTCGAATTCTTTCCATCAAATTTTCAGCAATATCATGATGTTCGAACTCTCTACCTTTAAATCGGATAGTAAATTTTACTTTATCGCCTGCAGCGATAAATTTTTGAGCAGCCTTTACCTTGAAGTCGTAATCGTGAACATCAATTCCCGGTCTCATCTTAATTTCTTTAATTGTAATTTCTTTTTGTTTTTTCTTGGAGGTACTAGCTTTTTTTTGAGCCTCATATTTAAATTTACCAAAATCAAGAATTTTGCACACAGGGGGGTCAACTTGTGGTGATACTTCAACTAAATCAAGGCCTACATCTGAAGCTTTTTGCATCGCCTCATCAGTATTAACAACCCCTAAGTTGTTACCTTTTTCATCAATTAATCTTACAGTGGAAGAAGTTATAAATTCATTTATACGAAACTTTGGACCTTTAGTAGATAGCTGGGCTCTATTATTTTTTCTTTGAAGTGCTATTTTAATCTCCATTGTCTATTAATGAGACGGCATCATACATTTTTTTTGAAAAAAATCATTTAATTTTTCAAATTTAATTTTTTCTTGCTTGTCATTACCAAACTCCCTCAATGTTACAGTATTGTCTTCCATTTCATTCTTACCTAGGATTAATTGATAAGGTATTTTTTTTAGAGAGTTTTCTCTAATTTTATAGCTTATCTTCTCATTTCTTAAGTCCTTTTCAACTCTAATACCATTGTTCTTAAGAGATGAAAAAATACTCTCTGCATATTCGTTTATGTCAGAAGTAATCGGCGCTACTACAGCCTGAACTGGTGACAACCAAATTGGCAAATTACCGGCGTAATGCTCTATTAAAATTCCAATAAAACGCTCTAAAGATCCAAATAATGCTCTGTGTAACATAACCGGATTGTGCTTTAAACCGTCTTCGCCTACATAAGTTGCATCAAGTCTTTCAGGTAAATTTAGATCAACTTG
>CACMAQ010000020.1:0-12769 GCA_902611715.1 uncultured Pelagibacteraceae bacterium
TCATCTTAATTAATCCTGCTTTCGAGTATTTCTAAGGCATTCTTACTCATGATCAATTTTTCAAATCCAAGTAAGTCGAGTGCATTAAAATTATTTATACTTGAGTACTTTATATTTTTTAAATTTCTTGAAGCTAATGCAAAATTATTATCAGGCTTATCGCCCTCTAATATGAGCGCGGAGTGAGCACTTAAATCTGAGAGGCATTTAATTAATGTTTTTGTCTTTGGTTCTGAAATTTTGAGCTCATCAATAATTATCAAATTGTTTTTCTTGAGTTTATCTGAAAGAATATGTTTCAAAGCCTCTTGTCTAGTGCGTTTTGGCATCTTTTTTGATGATCGAACTCCTCTTAAGTTATGAGCCATTCCACCACTTCTAAATATATTTGCCTTTTTGGAACCGTGCCTAGCTCCTCCACTCCCCTTTTGTCTTCCTAGCTTTTGTGTTGTTCCTTTTACTTCGGATCTATTTTTAGTCCTAGCTCTGAGAGGTTTTTGGTTAGATTGACTCCATCTAACTAGAGAGCCAACAACGCTTAAATCTGACTTACTATTGAATAATTGATCTTTCAAATTGACCATCCCACTCTTTTTTCCATCTATTTTATGAACTTCAATTTGCATTTAATTATTTTTCCTTCTTAACTTCTTTTTCTGATTTTGCTGGAGTGGATTCTATCTCTTTGATCCCGTCTATTTTTATAGAGTCCTCAACAACTAACCAAGTTCCTCTTGAGCCAGGTGTAGCTCCTTTTACACAGATTAGATTTTTTTGTTCGTCAACTTTAACAACCTGCAAGCTTTGAAGAGTTTTGTGAACATCCCCGTATTGTCCTGCCATCTTTTTTCCTTTGAAAACTTTACCAGGGTCTTGGCACTGGCCAGTAGATCCATGACTTCGATGTGAAACTGAAACACCATGAGATGCTCTTAAACCTGAGAAATTATGACGTTTCATTACTCCAGCAAATCCCTTGCCTTTCGTATATCCAGATACATCAATAAATTGACCTTCTTTAAAATGACTTGCTTTCAATTCATCTCCACTTTTAATTTCTTGATCTTTACTTATTTGAAATTCTCTAAGATATTTATAAGCGTCTGTTTTTTTCTTATCAAAGAAACCTTTTTGAGACTTTGTAGTTTTTTTTAGTTTGCAAGCTCCAACCAATACCTTGTCAGAGTTTTCATTTTCTAATATAACTCGGTCAATAATTTTGCAATTTTCAACATGAAGAACAGTAACAGGAATATTTGTTCCTCCTTGTGTGTACAAATTACTCATTCCAATCTTTTTTGCTATAATACCTGATCTCATATCTTATAATTTGATCTCTACATCAACTCCCGAAGCTAAATCTAATTTCATTAGTGCATCGACTGTTTGTGGCGTTGGGTCGACAATCTCTATTAATCTCTTATGAGTTCTGATCTCAAATTGCTCTCTACTTTTTTTATTAACATGAGGAGATCTAAGAACTGTAAATTTTTCATTATTGGTAGGCAATGGTATTGGACCTTTCACCATTGCACCAGTTCTTTTAGCTGTATCAACGATTTCAACCGATGATTTATCAAGCACACCGTGGTCAAAAGCCTTCAATCTTATTTTGATATTTTGATTTTCCATTATAATTCCTTACGCAAACTTTGCTTTTACCTCATCTTGAACGTTTTGAGGTACTTGCTCATAGTGATCAAAAAACATTGAATATTGTGCTCTTCCCTGAGTCATAGATCGTAATGTGTTAACATAGCCAAACATGTTAGCAAGAGGAACCATTGAACTAATAGCTGTTGTATTGCCTCTAGCTTCACTTCCACTAACTTGACCTCTTCGACTACTTAAATCACCAATAACATCCCCCATAAACTCTTCAGGTGTAACAACCTCAACTCTCATAACAGGCTCAAGAAGTTTTGGTCCTGCTTTTTGACAAGCATCTTTGAATGCCATCCTTCCAGCTATCTCAAAAGCTAAGCTGCTTGAATCTACATCATGATATTTTCCATCAATTAATGTTACTTTGTAGTCAATTATAGGAAAGCCAGCTATTACGCCAGTGTCAGCGACACCCTCAATTCCTTTTTCAACTCCCGGTATATACTCTTTAGGAATATTGCCACCTTTAATTTTGTCTTCAAATAATCTTCCAGTCCCTGGCTCACACCCCTCAACAATAATTTTAACTTCAGCGAATTGACCAGCACCACCACTTTGTTTTTTATGTGTATATGTGACTTCTACTTCTTTAGATATTGTTTCTCTGTAAGCGACCTGTGGAGCTCCTACATTGGCTTCAACCTTGAACTCTCGTTTCATTCGGTCAACAATAATATCCAAATGAAGTTCACCCATTCCTTTAATAACAGTTTGACCTGATTCATCGTCAGAAGTTACTCTGAAAGAAGGGTCTTCTTTAGCAAGTCGAGCAAGTGCCTCACCCATTTTTTCTTGGTCAGCTTTTGTTTTTGGCTCAACAGCAATTTCAATTACTGGATCAGGAAAATCCATTGACTCTAATATGATTGGTTTTTGAGAGTCACATAAAGTTTCACCAGTTATAGTATCTTTGAGACCCGCTATCGCTACAATATCACCAGCATATGCAGTTTTAATATCTTCTCTATTATTTGCATGCATAAGTAGCATTCTTCCAATTCTTTCCTTATCACCTTTAACAGAATTCATAATTGTGGAGCCAGCTTCTAACTTTCCTGAGTAGATTCTTGTAAAAGTAAGAGAACCCACGAAAGGATCATTGGCAACTTTAAATGCTAATGCAGAAAAGGGTTCATCGTCTGAGGCTTTTCTAGCCTCTTCCTCTTCTTTGCCCGGCATGTTACCTGTTGCTTGTTGCACCTCACTTGGATCCGGCATAAAATTTACAATTGCATCTAAAAGTGGTTGTACACCTTTATTTTTAAAAGCACTTCCTGTTAGAATTGGAACAAACTCAAAATTGATTGTACCTTTTCTAATACAACGGTTGAGAGTTTCTTCGTCAGGCTCTTCCCCATCTAAATATTTTTCTAAAACCTCTTCGTCCTGCTCAACTGCCATTTCAACCATTTCAGATCGATATTTTTCAGCAGTCTCTTTTAATTCTTCAGGAATTTCTGTGTACTCATATTTAGCTCCAAGGTCTTCATTTGCCCAAATAATTGCTTTGTTTTTTACCAAGTCAATCACACCCTTAAGATCTGATTCACTTCCATAGGGAATTTGTAGAACTAAAGCATTTGCTTGAAGTCTGTCTTTAATCATATCAAGACACTTATAGAAATCAGCCCCAGTGCGATCCATTTTGTTAACAAAGCACATTCTAGGTACCTTGTACCTGTTCGCTTGTCTCCATACAGTTTCTGTCTGAGGTTCAACACCAGCAACACCATCAAATACTGCAACAGCACCGTCAAGAACTCTAAGTGATCTCTCAACTTCAATAGTAAAGTCAACGTGGCCTGGAGTATCAATTATATTAATTCTATGATCATTCCAAAAACATGTAGTTGCTGCTGAAGTAATTGTAATTCCTCTTTCTTGTTCTTGTTCCATCCAGTCCATAGTAGCTGCACCATCATGAACTTCTCCGATTTTGTGACTTTTACCGGTGTAATAAAGAATTCTTTCCGTAGTGGTGGTTTTACCTGCATCAATGTGAGCCATAATTCCTATGTTTCTATATTTCTGCAGTGCGTATTCTCTTGTCATATTACCACCTGAAGTGTGCAAAAGCTTTATTTGCTTCTGCCATTTTGTGAGTATCTTCTCTTTTTTTTATTGCCGATCCTTTGTTACCAGCTGCGTCCATTAATTCAGAACTTAATTTATCAACTAAACTTTTTTCTTTACGGTTTCTTATTGCATTAACAATCCATCTAATTGCTAGTGCTTGCGACCTATTACTTTTAACCTCAACTGGGACTTGGTAAGTTGCTCCTCCAACTCGACGTGATCTTACCTCAACAAGTGGTCTTACATTTTCTATTGCTTTGTTGAAAACATTCATTGGAGGTTCACCAGTTTTGCTTTCAATATTCGTGAATGATTTATTTATTATTGCCTCTGCAACAGTTTTCTTGCCATCAAGCATAATAGCATTTGTGAATTTTGTAAGAACTTTACTTCCGTGAACTGGATCTGGTAGTACTTCTCTAATCTGAGCTTTTCTTCTTCTAGACATTTACTTAGGTTTCTTCGTTCCATATAATGAACGACGTTGTTTTCTCTCACCAACACCTTGAGTATCTAAAACTCCTCTTACAGTGTGATAACGAACTCCTGGTAAGTCTTTAACACGACCGCCTCGAATTAATATAACTGAGTGTTCCTGCAAATTATGACCCTCACCACCAATATAACTTGTAACTTCAAATCCATTTGTAAGTCTAACTCTCGCAACTTTTCGTAATGCTGAGTTAGGTTTTTTAGGGGTGGTTGTATAAACTCTAGTACAAACGCCTCGTTTTTGGGGGTTTGCTTTTAATGCTGGAACCTTATTTCTTTTTTGAACTTTGGTTCTAGGTTTTCTAATTAGCTGACTTATAGTCGGCATAAAATATCTCCAGTCTTTACAACTTAAAGGTTAACTATTTTAACTAATTAATAAAAAGTAGCGTTTAGATTTCTCTACCGCCTACTATTTAAGAATGCCGAATAATACTTAATAGTTTATACAGGTCAACAAAATTTATTAGGAATTCTCTTGTATTTCAGCTGATTCTTGCTCTTTCTTTGCCTGAATTGCCTCAATTTCAATTTTTGCCTCTTTATCGAGCAATTTTGCCTTGTTTTCAATTTGATTGAAGGTTCGTCCTGTTCCCGCCGGAATCAACCTTCCAACAATTACGTTCTCTTTAAGGCCCTCAAGCCGATCCATTTTTCCTTTTATTGAAGCGTCAGTAAGAATTCTTGTTGTTTCTTGGAAAGATGCGGCTGAAATGAAAGACCTTGTTTGAAGAGATGCTTTTGTAATACCTAGCAATACAGGTTTTGCTATTGCAGGTTTCTTTCCTTCACCCACAAGCTGTTCATTTGCAGTCAGGAATTCAAATCTATCTATTTCTTCGCCTTTGATAAATGAACTATCACCTATTTCAGTAATTTGGACTTTCTGTAACATCTGCCTGCATAGTACTTCAATATGTTTATCGTTAATTAAAACACCTTGCAATCTGTATACCTCCTGTACTTCATTAATTAAATAATCAGCTAATGCTTCAATTCCTAAAATTTCTAAAATATCATGAGGATCTGGATTACCATCTAGCAAATAATCTCCCTTTTCAATGGTTTCACCTTCTTGGTACGCAATATGCTTCCCTTTGGGAATTAATACTTCTACAGGACCGCCATCTTTTTCAGGAGTAATAATAACTTTTTGTTTTCCTCTAATATCTTTTCCAAAAGAAATGACTCCTGAAGTCTCAGAAATAATTGCATGATCTTTTGGTTTTCTTGCTTCAAATAATTCTGCAACTCTAGGTAAACCTCCAGTAATATCTTTCGTTTTTGAAGCGGCCTTTGGAGTTCTGGCAAGAACGTCACCCGCGTGAACTTCTGATCCATCTGCAACAGAAAGAATTGAGTCAGGTGGCAAGAAGTATCTAGCTTCGTTTCCGTTTGCAAGGAGTATAACATCTCCTTTTTCATCTCTGAGTGTTATTCTTGGCTTTAATTCACTTCCTTTAGGATCTGATTTCCAGTCCTTAACTTTGGTATACGTTAATCCAGTTTTTTCCTCTGTTTCCTCAATAAGTGAAATGCCTTCTTCCATATCGACGTAATTAGCAGTTCCTGATTTTTCAGATATGACTGGGTTTGTAAATGGATCCCATTCACATATCTTTGTACCGCTATTTACTTTAGAATCTTCCTCAACTAGTATTTTTGTACCATAAGGAACTTTGTAATTTGCAAGCTCTCTTCCGTTTTTATCTTGTATAGCTAATTGACAATTTCTACCCATAACAATCAAATCATTATTACTATCTTCCACAGTGTTTTTATTTAAAATTTTAAATATTCCATCAGTGTTAATCTCAACAAATGATTGATCATTAATTTGAGCAGCACCACCGATGTGGAAGGTTCTCATGGTTAGTTGAGTGCCAGGCTCACCAATTGATTGTGCAGCTATCATTCCAACAGCTTCTCCCTCGTTAACAAGGAAACCTCTTGCTAAATCGCGGCCATAACACTTTACACATATACCTCTTTTACTGTCACAAGTAAGTGGAGATCGAATATAAACGCTTTGGATACCTGCCGTTTCAATTTTTTCTGCAACAATCTCATCTACATAATCATCTTTTTTTGCAATGTTTTCCCCAGTAATCGGATGGTTTACATCATTCTGTAAGAACCTTCCTAATACTCTGTCTGCTATTGAAATTATTACTTCACCCCCCTCAACAACATCAGAAATCCATACTCCATTATCTGTGCCACAGTCAGGTTCAGATATAGTACAATCCTGAGCAACATCGCATAGTCGTCTAGTTAAATACCCAGAGTTTGCTGTTTTTAATGCCGTATCAGCAAGGCCTTTTCTTGCGCCATGAGTTGAATTAAAGTACTCAAGTACATTTAAGCCTTCCTTGAAATTAGATATAATAGGTGTTTCAATTATATCACCAGATGGCTTAGCCATAAGACCTCTCATACCAGATAATTGCTTCATTTGCGCTGCAGAGCCACGGGCACCTGAATTTGCCATCATATAAATCGAATTTATTGGCATCTCTCTTTTAGTTTCATTGTCAAATTTCTTGGAAGATATTTCATTCATCATTTCCTGAGCAACACGATCTGTACATTTAGCCCATGCATCAATTACTTTATTATATTTCTCCCTATTCGTTATTAGACCGTCATTATACTGTTTTTCATATTTTTCTATCTGACCTGCTGTTTCGGAAACAAGTTTTTCTTTTGTTTCCGGAATAATCATATCATCTTTTCCAAACGAAATACCTGCCTTATATGCATAATGAAAGCCTAATGCCATTAATTGGTCAGCAAATATCACCGTATCTTTTTGTCCACAATATCTATAAACCGTATCAATGAGACCTGATATTTCTTTTTTACCTAAAAGTCGGTTAACTAGTTTAGGGTCAAGGTCTTTGTGTTGTGGAACTAAATTCCAGAGTAGCATTCTTCCAGGTGTTGTCTCAATTCTTTTTAATTGTTTATTACCCTCCGGATCGATAAAATCGATTCTTGCATGAACTTTTGCATGAACAGTTGTTGCATTGTTTTCGAGCGCTTGCTGTACTTCGTAAATATCTTTAAATGTGGCTCCTTGGCCTGGCTCATTCTCTTTCTCTTGCGATAAATAATAAATACCCAATACAATATCCTGACTGGGAACAATTACTGGCTTACCATTTGCAGGGTTTAGTATATTGTTTGTTGACATCATAAGAACTCTTGCCTCAAGCTGAGCTTCTAGGCTTAAAGGCACATGTACAGCCATCTGATCACCATCAAAGTCAGCATTGAATGCAGTACAAACTAAAGGGTGAAGTTGAATAGCCTTACCTTCAATCAAAACTGGCTCAAAGGCCTGTACACCAAGTCTATGAAGTGTCGGTGCTCTATTTAATATTACTGGGTGCTCCCTGATAACACGGTCTAAAACGTCCCATACTTCTGGTCGTTCTTTTTCAACCATCTTCTTAGCTTGTTTTAGCGTAGTAGCTAAACCTAAAGACTCTAATCTTGCGTATATGAATGGTTTAAATAACTCGATCGCCATTTTTTTTGGCAAACCACATTGATGTAGTCTTAATTCAGGACCGACAACTATCACTGATCTTCCAGAATAATCGACTCTTTTACCTAATAAATTCTGTCTAAAACGTCCCTGTTTCCCTTTAAGCATTTCTGCCAATGATTTCAGCGGTCTTTTATTTGTTCCAGTGATAACTCTTCCCCTTCTTCCATTATCAAAAAGTGCATCAACAGACTCTTGAAGCATTCTTTTTTCATTTCTTATAATTATATCTGGAGCTCGTAGTTCAATTAATCTAGATAGTCTATTATTTCTATTGATAACTCTTCTATAAAGATCATTTAAATCACTTGATGCAAATCTTCCACCGTCAAGTGGAACGAGTGGTCTTAATTCTGGCGGAATTACAGGTACAGAGGTTAATATCATCCACTCAGGTCTATTTCCTGATGAAATAAAAGCTTCAAAAATTTTAATTCTTTTTACTAGCTTTTCTGACAACGCAACGGCTTTTGTTTCAGAGAGTTTTACCCGTAAAGCTTCAAGCTCTGGTTCAAGTTCAACTCTTTCAAGAACTTTTCTAACTGCCTCAGCTCCAATACCAGCTGAGAACGAGTCTTCTCCATATTCTTCTCTAGCTTTATCCAATTCTTCTTCATCAAGTAATTGATTTTGTATTAAGGGTGTCAATCCTGGTTCAGTTACCATGAATTTTTCAAAATAAAGAACCTTTTCAAGATCTTTTAGCTTCATATCCATCATGAGCGCTATACGGCTTGGTAACGATTTCAAGAACCAAATATGCGCAACGGGGGCAGCTAATTGAATGTGCCCCATTCTCTCTCTTCTTACATCTTTTTTTGTAACCTCAACACCGCATTTCTCACAAATGATACCCTTGAATTTCATTCTCTTATATTTTCCACAGAGACATTCATAATCTTTAATTGGTCCAAAAATTCTGGCACAGAAAAGACCATCCCTTTCAGGTTTAAAAGTTCTATAGTTTATCGTTTCAGGCTTTTTTATTTCACCATATGACCATGATAGTATTCTTTCAGGACTAGCAATTGAAATTTTTACCTGGTTGAAATCATCTCTTGATGCAGCAGGATTAAATATATTCATTAATGATTGACTCATAGTTTTCCCTAATTCAAATTTGAAAGCTCTATATTAAGACCTAGTGACCTAATTTCTTTAATCAATACGTTAAATGACTCAGGTGTTCCAGACTGGAATACGTCTTCACCTCTGATAATAGTTTCATAAACTTTAGTTCTACCAGCAACATCATCAGATTTAACAGTTAAAATTTCTTGGAGGGTATAAGCTGCTCCATAAGCTTCAAGAGCCCAAACTTCCATTTCGCCAAATCTCTGTCCACCAAATTGAGCTTTACCTCCCAATGGTTGCTGCGTTACCAGACTGTAAGGACCAATAGATCTTGCATGAATTTTATCATCAACTAGATGGTGCAGTTTTAGCATATATATGTAACCAACTGTCACTTTCCTCTCAAATTTTTCACCAGTTAATCCATCCCATAGTTGTGTTTGACCACTTTTATCAAAACCAGCTTCACCCAACATATCTGATATTTCAGCTTCAGACGCTCCATCAAATACTGGTGTTTTAATTGGAACTCCATTGGCAATATTTATTGCAAGTTCTTTTTGCTCGTCTTTACTTAATGAAGAAATTTCATTTTTATATTGATCTTTACCATAAACCTTTTCGAGAGATTTTCCGATCACCGAGTGATCATTTGACGACTTATATTGTGCAAGTGATTTATTAATTATCTCTCCAATTCCAGCGCACGCCCAGCCTAAATGAGTTTCTAAAATTTGACCTACGTTCATTCTGCTTGGCACTCCAAGAGGATTTAATACAATATCAACCGTTCTACCATCTTCAAGATATGGCATGTCTTCAACTGGGGCAATTTTACTTATTACGCCCTTATTACCATGCCTCCCGGCCATTTTATCGCCCGGTTGCAATTTTCTTTTAACAGCAACAAATACTTTAACCATTTTCATAACACCCGGTAAAAGTTCATCACCTCTTTGAACCTTGTCAACTTTATTATCGAAACGAGCTTGAATTGCGGATCTAGCAATATCATATTGTTTTTTTAAATTATCAATTTCATTTTGATCATTTGGACTTTCAAGTTTCATTTTCCAAAGAGAGTCTAACTTAATATCCGACAAAGTAGCTTTGTCGTATGTATTCTGACTATTAATATCATCTGGTACTTCAGTTACGTTTTTTTCATTAATTAGTAAAACAAGTCTCTCTTTTATATTTCTGTTGAGAATACCTAACTCTGCTTCTCTATCATTAGCCAATTTTTCAATTTCATCTCTTTCAATAGACAAGGCCCTATCATCTTTTTCTATTCCATACCTATTGAATACTTTTACATCTACAACAATTCCACTTGAACCAGGTGGGAGTCTTAAAGATGTATCTTTAACATCAGTGGCTTTTTCCCCAAATATTGCTCTTAATAATTTCTCCTCTGGAGTAACAGGGCTTTCACCTTTAGGAGTAACTTTTCCAACTAGAATGTCGCCAGGGTTGACATCAGCTCCAACATATACAATCCCCGCCTCATCAAGATTACGTAACATTTCATCGCCGGCATTTGGAATATCTCTTGTTATTTCCTCTGATCCTAACTTTGTATCTCTTGACATAACTTCAAATTCCTCAATATGAATAGAAGTAAACTTATCTTCTTGAACAATTTTTTCTGAGATTAAAATTGAGTCTTCAAAATTATATCCTCTCCATGGCATAAAGGCCACAACCACATTTCGGCCTAAACCAAGCTCACCAAAGTGTGTTGATGGTCCATCAGCAATTATATCACCTCTTGATACCTTATCACCAACTTTTACAAGAGGTCTTTGGTTAATACATGTGCTTTGATTTGATCTTTGAAATTTTTGTAAAGTATAAATATCAACACCAGACTCAGTCGTTTTAATTTTCTCTGTTACTCTAACAACAATTCTTTTTCCATCAATTTTGTCAACTACACCGTCTCTATTTGCTACAATGGTAACTCCAGAATCTACGGCAACGACCTTTTCCACTCCTGTTCCCACTAATGGAGACTCGGCTTGTATTAAAGGTACTGCTTGTCTCATCATATTTGATCCCATAAGAGCTCTATTTGCATCATCGTTTTCAAGAAATGGTATTAAGGATGCTGCACAAGAAACTACCTGCTTAGGTGATACGTCCATATAATCTATATCTTCAGGGACAGTCATAACAAAATCACCGTTTCGTCGGCAAGAAACTAATTTAGTAATAAAGTATCCCTTATCATCAAGTTCACTATTGGCTTGAGCAATGGTATAATTTGCTTCCTCCATAGCTGGAAGATATTCGACTTCATCGCTAACCCTTCCTTTTAATACTTTTCTATATGGACTTTCAATGAAACCATATTGATTTACTCTTGCATGAGATGCCAAGCTATTTATTAAACCAATGTTTGGGCCCTCAGGTGTTTCTATTGGACAGATTCTACCATAATGCGTGGGATGTACGTCTCTTACTTCAAAGCCAGCTCTCTCTCGACTAAGTCCACCTGGTCCAAGTGCTGATAATCTTCTTTTATGCGTAATTTCAGCTAAAGGGTTTGTTTGATCCATAAATTGTGATAATTGTGAAGTTCCAAAAAATTCCTTAAGAGATGCAACCAATGGCTTTGCATTTATAATATCTTGTGGAGTTGCAGCATCAACTTCTAAAGAATTCATTCTTTCTTTTATTGATCTTTCCATTCGAATAAGCCCCATTCTGAATTGATTTTCAACTAATTCACCTACCGACCTAACTCTTCTGTTGCCTAAATGATCAATATCATCAACTTCACCTTTACCTGTTCTTAAGTCCATAACCGTTTTGATAACTTCGATAACGTCCTCGCTGCGAAGTACTGTAACAGTATCAGAGCATTCTATGTTAAGTCTGTAATTCATTTTGACTCTACCAACATCAGAAAGGTCATATTTTTCTGATTTGAAGAATAATGAATTAAATACTTCAAAAGCTGTCTCAAGGTTCGGGGGCTCACCAGGTCTCAGTACTTTATAAATTTCAACTACTGCTTCCTCGGGACTTAAGTTTTTATCAACTCTTAGCGTGTCTCGTATAAATGAACCTACATTAATACCATCGATTTCCAGGACAGGTAATTTTGATATCTTAATTTCTTTGATTTTTTCAATTACTTCAGGGGTAATCTCATCAGACGCTTCGAAAAAAATTTCTCCAGTTTTTTCATTAATTATGTCATCAGCAATAAACTTTCCTATAAGATCGTCATCTTCTAGTAATAAGTTTTTGAGACCATCGTTATAGAGTTTTTTTGCTATAGCTGGATTTATTTTTGTTCCTTTTTTAATAGCAATTTTTCCATCTGCCGCATTGACAAGACTTTTCTGTAACTTTCCAGTCTTAATATTTTTAGGATTAAAGCTTACCTTCCACTTGCTATCTTTTGTATTTAAAGAGTAAGTCTCGGTGCTATAAAATAAAGATAATATTTCATCACGCTTAATACCCATTGCCATGAGAAATGTAGTAATTGGAATTTTCTTTTTTCTATCTATTCGACAGTGAATAATATCTTTATGATCAAATTCAATATCAAGCCATGAGCCTCTATAAGGGATTACTCTTGCTCCAAATAACAATTTCCCACTAGAATGTGTCTTACCATTATCATGATCAAAAAATACCCCTGGGCTTCTATGCATCTGACTGACAACTACTCTTTCTGTTCCATTAGTAATAAATGTTCCTTTTTGAGTCATTAATGGCAAATCACATAAGTAAATTTCTTGTTCTTTTATATCTTTTACAGTTCTAGACTCTGTTTCTTCGTCGATATCAAAAACAATAAGTCTTAATTTCACATTTAACGGAGCAGCATAAGTCTTATCTCTTTGACGACACTCATCAACATCAAATTTCGGAGACTGAAAATCGTACTCA
>CACMAQ010000021.1:0-12612 GCA_902611715.1 uncultured Pelagibacteraceae bacterium
TATTTGATGAAATTAACGAGAACTGTAAAATTCAAGATATCCCTGCTACAACGGCTTCAAGTGAATTTGCTGCTGGCCAGTATGAAATTAATTTAAAGCATACCGGTGATCTGCTTAAAGCAGCGGATGATGCAGCAATGTTAAGAAGAATAATAAAAGAAACAACTGCAAAGCATGGGTTTGAGGCAACATTTATGGCAAAGCCATTTCTTGAGGAGACTGGAAATGGAATGCACCTGCATATTTCAGTGTACGATGATGATGGAAAAAATATTTTTGCAACTAAGAATCGTTACGGAAATGATAAGTTAAAAAATGCTTTAGCTGGTTTTCAAGAAACTTTTTATGACTCATTTCCAATATTTATTCCAAATAGAAATGGTTATCGAAGAATACAAACCCGAAATTTTGTTCCTGTAAATAAAAGTTGGTCTTGGAATCGAAGAGATGTTTCATTGAGAATACCCGCTGGATCAGATAGTGCAAAAAGAATTGAACACCGGGTGGCATCAGCTGATGCAAATCCATATCTTGTTTTAGCCTGTATCCTTTCTGGACTTCATTATGGACTTACAAAAAAACTCTCACCAACAGACCAAGTAAGTTTCGATAACACTGAAGGTGCTGATAAGACTGCTGATCCTGAAATGCCAAAAAATATGGAGTCTGCATTAAATCGTTTTCAAGAGTCAAAAATTTTATCTAAGTATTTAGGAAAAGAGTATCTTGATTTATACGTATCAGCCAAAGAAGGTGAATTTGAACATATGGATAACAGTTTCATACCTTCAGAAGAATACGATTTTTATTTATAGATTTATGACTGACCTTCTTTTCAATCAAGATAGTTACTTAAAAGAAACAGAAGCCAGTATTATTGGAGTTGAAGAAAATATAATAAAATTGGATAGAACAATTTTTTATGCAGAGTCAGGTGGACAACCCGGAGATCAAGGCGAGATTGTATTAAAGGACCAAGTTCTTAAAGTGATAGATACTAAAAAAGGATCAAAGCCGAATGAAATTTTGCATATTGTTGACGGTCCCATCGATCAAAGTTTAATTAATCAATCTGCTGAACTTAAGATTAATTGGGAACTCAGATATGCGCATATGAAAATGCATTCGAGTTGCCATATTTTGTGTAGCTTAGTTGATGCTCTTATAACAGGTGCGTCGGTTGGAAGTGCTAAATCAAGAATAGATTTTGATGTTGATCCATCAATGCTCAATAAAGAAGAGTTAAATGAGAAGATTAGGGATATTATTAGTAAAGACTATCCCATAATCATAAATCAAATTACTGGAGATGAGCTAAAATCAAATCCTCACTTAGCTAAAGGGGCTGCCGTTTCACCTCCAGTTATAGATAACAAAGTACAAACAGTTCAAATTGGTGAGGGAGAAAACATTATCGATCTTCAATGTTGTGGAGGAACACATTGCCAATCTACAAAAGAAATTGGACCACTTGAGATTGGAAAGATTGAAAATAAAGGTAAGAGAAACAGGCGAATTAATATAAGGTTTAGTTCATGACGGATATTTTAGTAAGTAAAGATGATGGTCAAGTTGTAACGCTCACTCTTAATGATGCACCAGCAAATTGCCTGACCATGGAAATGATGTCAGCAATTAAAATGGAGATAGATCGCGTCAATAAATCCAAAGATCACAAACTTGTTATATTTGAAAGTTCAAATGAAAAAATCTTTTGTAGCGGACATAGTTTTAATGAAGTTCAAGAGATGATTAAGAATAATGATAAAAAATCACAAGAACTTCTATTTGCGGAGTGCTCTGAAATGTTAATGAAAATTAGAACAAGTCCAAAGATTTTTGCTGCCAAAGTAAGAGGTATTGCAACCGCTGGCGGACTGGGATTAGTTAGTATAATGGATTGTGTTTTTAGTTCTAATTCAGCAAGATTTGCACTTGGTGGTATAAACTTTAATTTTGGCTGTCATCAACCGTCAGTATCTGTAGCCCGTGCAATATCTTCAAAAAATGTTATGGAATTATTAGTGAGCGGTCAACCTCTTAATGCTCAAAGAGCACAAGAAGCAGGTCTCATCAACGAATATTTAGAAGATGACGAATTAGATCAAAGGGTCGAACTATTTTCTCAACAAGTTTGTGATCACACGCCCGAAGTACTCGCGCTCACGAAAGAAACATTATACAAACAGTCAGCAATGAAAATTTCTGATGCCTACGACTTTGCAAGTAAAGCAATGGTTGAAAATCTACAAATGCCTGAAACCAAAAAAGGTATAGACACTTTTTTAAATAAAAACTAACGCTGAATTGAGAATTTTTCTGGTTGGATTTCTTTTTTAAGAGCAGTCTCACGTCTAAGAATAAATATTGCTGATAAGATAATAAATCCAGCACCGACATAAGTGTTCCACGCAGGTATCTCATTCCAAATCATATAACCAAATATTATTCCATAAATTAAACTTAGATATTTCAAAGGTGTAACCAGAGAGACTTCAGCATGTTTAAATGCTGAGGTCAGAGCAAGGTTTCCAATTCCTCCAAAAATTCCAACGGCTGTTAAAATTCCAAGGTCAAACCAAGATACTGGTATTTTCCATCCTCCAAAAGGAATTGTAAATAAAGATGCAATTAAACCAAATAAAGTGAAATACCAAGCAATCAAATAGGATGGTTCGGTCTCACTTAATAAACGGATTGAAATCGACACCATCGCAAAGAATACGCAAAATAAAATTGGCAATAACATGTAGACACTAAACTCACTGGATGTTGGATTGATTATGATCAAGACACCAGCAAAACCAATCACAATTGCAATCCATCTTCTTACTCTTACAAGTTCACCAAGTATAAATATTGACAGCAGCGTACTAAAAATTGGTGATGCAAACGTGAGACTTACAGTGGTTGCAAGGGGTAAATAATGAAGACTTGCATAAACACAAAAAAGTGCAGCTGTTCCAGTGAATGCTCTAATAAACATCAAGCCGGGTTTAGTAGTATGAAAAAAATTACCCCACCTTTCTTTGGGTACAACAAGAAAAAGAGGGATCAAGCCTCCAATCATACGTGCCGCAATGACCATACCTATAGAATATTCTGCAGTCATCCATTTTACTGCAATATCCATGATGCTGAAACCTGTAACAGATATCAGCATATAGAGCGCGCCCAACTTAATATTATTTCTGTTCATATAGATTTTATTGAAATTTAGATTATCATTAATCAATTTTTAAACCTATGAACATTTGGAAATATTTAATAGCAGCTTCTTTAGGGAATATGATAGCAGGCCCTTTAGGCGCACTTGCATTTACTGCAGGCGTATATTTTCTTGGAAAGAAAACAAACTTTAGAAATCCTGGGGCTAACTTTAATAGTAATCAAGGTGTTTATGCTTTAGGGCTTGTTGTTCTCTGTGCAAAGTTGGCAAAAGCAGATGGCAGAGTCACTGACGATGAAATAAGAAAATTCAAAAAAATATTTAAAATACCTCAAGAAAATATGAAACAGGTTGGAGCAATATGGAAAGAAGCTGCACAAACCAGTGCAGGATTTGAACCTTACGCTCAGCAGTTAAGAGACACTTTTTACCGAACTCCACAAATGTTAGAGCAAGTCATATTAGGCCTTTTTGAAATTGGATATGCTGATCATGATTTATCGGCTCCAGAACTAAAATATATAAAAAAAGTTAGCCAGATTTTTGGAATTGATCAAGCAACGTTTAATAGATTAAGAAATTCTCGACCTGAATTTGTCAAAGAAGACCCGTACAAGGTGCTTGGTGTTTCTAAATCTCAAACGTCTACAGAAATTAAAAAAGTTTACAGAAATTTAGCTCGCAAAAACCATCCCGATATCGTTCGGGCAAAAGGCATTACTGATAAAAGCCTGATTCAAAAAGCAAAAGAGAACTTTCAAAGAATTAATGATGCATATGAACAAATTTTAAAAATTAGAGGTGAAAAGTAGGCAAAATTCCTATTCTTTTTTATCATTTTTAAATATGCATTTAGAGCTATAATAAAAGCATGGAATTTTTAACATTCATTGCTGTTTGTGTATTAATTTATCTTGTTTATTTAATTCGACAGGACTTTAAGGATCATTCTGTAAGGATTGAAAGTCAAATGCAGCGTGTCACCGAAGTTGTTATCAAAAATCAAGAAAAGCAAGAATAATCACTTCTTTTTACTCCAATTATTACGTTTTCTATTTCTGATTAAAGGTGGATACACACCTGTTGATAGATAAATTTTGATAAATCTGAGTTGTAAAAACCAAATTTTTTTTAACACTTCAATCATTATTTTTGATAATGCATCTCATTCGCTCTTATTTCAATTCAATTTTTTTACAATTTGACTATAAGTAAACTAATGAGCAATGATATTTCTAATTACAATAACTGGTTAGACGCGTGGAATGATTTTTACGAAAAAGAAAAGGAATTAGTAGAACTTGATCCTAATGCCGCGCTTGTTTCTTCAGTCGACTCGAAAGGTAATCCAAACGCACGTGTTATACTCATAAAAGATGTATCAAACAAAGGCTTTGTTTTTTACACAAACTATCAGTCTCAAAAAGGTAAGGAGCTTTTTCATAATAATAAAGGTCACCTCACATGGTACAGTCGAGCGCAAGGGGTTTCTATTCGTATTCAAGGTGAAGTACAAAAGATTGATGCTTCAATTTCAGACAATTATTTTACATCTCGAGATCGCAACGCTCAAATTTCAGCAAGTATTTCTAAACAGTCAGAAACAGTTGAGAGCAGAGAAGTACTTGATGCTGAATTTAAAAAATTTGCAGATGATTATGAAGGTAAAGAAATTCCCAGACCTGATCATTGGGGAGGAGTAATTATACAACCTGAAAAAGTAGAAGTCTGGAAAAGCAGAGACGATTATAAAACAAGACTTCACGATAGGATTGTCTTTACATTATCAAATGATCAATGGATTAAATCAAGACTTTATCCCTAATGACTTACGTAAATATTTCTCAAAATGAGTATGGAGAAAAAATAAAAAAATCTTCTTTGATTACTCTCGGAGTTGTTGTTTTTTTAATTTTTATCAAAGTATTTGCGTATTTTGCTACTGGCTCAATTATAATTTTGTCATTACTTGCAGATAGTTTTTTTGATCTCATTATCACTCTAACTACATTCACTTTAGTTAGAATATCGTTAAAGAAAAATACTAATGAATACCGTTTTGGTTACGGTAAAGCTGAAGCATTATCTGCTTTTATAGAAGGAATTGTTATTTTACTAATTTCAATATTTGTACTGTATATGGCCTACCAAAACTTTATTGATCCTGAAATTACAATTATTAATTCCGAAATAGCACTTATTGTTATTGCAATCTCAATATTTGCCACTCTTATGTTGGTGAGGTTTCAAACGAGAATAATGAAAGACACCGCTTCATTAAGCGTAGAGTCAGAAAAGCTTCATTACCTCAGTGATTTATTAACTAATATTGCAGCCTTTGTTGGAATTATGCTTGTAATGTTTGCTGATTTCTCAAGAGCAGATCCATTAATTGCCGCTTTAATTGCGATCTATATGATCTATACAACAATTGCTATTTTTCAAAAATCAATTGCTGTATTAATTGATCGTGAGATTGATGATGATCTCAAGTCTGAGATTTTTGACATTGTAAAAAGCCATAACAAAGTTCTTGGATTTCATGATGTTCGTACTCGTCAAAGTGGATCGAGTAAAGGAAAGTTTTTTATGCAAATGCACATTGAGGTGTCGGAGCATGTAAGCTTAGAAGAATCGCATAATATTGCTGATCAAGTAGAAGAAAACATACTTAATAAATTTCCAGATGCAGAAATAATTTTACATGTTGATCCAAGTAATGTTATTGAGGAAAAAGAGTTTGTTGATGCATAAAATACTGATACCAATATTTCTTCTACTTTTTACAACATTATCAACCTCTTCATCTGACCTTCCTGTTCCTCGTTGGGTTTCATTAAAAGGTGATGCCAACTTAAGAAAAGGCCCATTCCCTGAGGCCACAATTATTTATCGTTATCAACTTAAAGGTTATCCAATGGAGATTATTAGGGATATTGAAGGATGGCGACAGGTGCGTGACCCAAGAGATGGAGTAACTGGTTGGATGTCTCATATTCTTTTTTCAGGTAAAAGATATGCACTTACATCAAAAGAACCTTTCAGTTATGGATATGATAAACCAAACAAAAACAAGATACTTGCTAAAATGGATCCTTTTGTTCATGCAAAAATTAATAAGTGTGACTCAAGTTGGTGTAGGATTACAATTATAGATAATGAGAAAGAAGTTAAAGTTTGGATTGAAAAAAATAATTTACTAGGAGTATACCCTCACGAAATTATCAATTAATATTTATTAATGATAAGAATTTTCTCTGTTCTAATTTTATTAATCTCTAATTCATTTGCAGATATACAAATAAGAAAACAAAATGACCTGTTTTGTTACGATGGCGATACATGCTATGTAATATATGATGGAAAGAAAGATAAAGTTAGACTGCTTGATCTAGATACTCCTGAAATCTCAAATCCTAAATGTGAAAAAGAGTATATACTTGCGATTGAAGCTCGTGAGCATATTAACCAATTAATTTCAGAAGGGAAAAAAATTGAATTTGAAACCGAATACAATAGAGACTTTTTCGGCAGAATCTTATCTTATATAATTATAGACGGTGAAAATGTTTCAAAATTGATGGTCTCACACAGTTTAGGAGTCGTGTATGATAAAAATAATAAGAAAGACTGGTGTGAATGAGTGAAGATAATAGCCTAGAGCAAGATATAGGAAAACTCAGTTATCTGTTGAATCAAATCAAAGAGCCAATTGTTTGCGTTAAGTGTTCTGATGAATTTATGACTGGCCAGACAGATTCAAAATCACTTCAGGATTACTCAAGAATCGATGTAGGTTTTACTGAGAGAGGCATTCAATTATGGTGCCAAAGACACCAAATAAATATTTGTCATATAAATTTTAATGGGCAGAAACCAGAGGTTGATTTTAGATGCTTGGAGAAGAAGGAAATTAAATGAAATATATTTTCTGGGATCTCGAAACATCAACGTTGAATGCTGCCTATGGATCAATAATACAAGCAGCCGCAATTTGTACTGACGAAGATTTCAATATCTTGGACCAATTTGATTTAAGAGGTCGGATGAAGAAGGAATACCCTGTTCCATCAGCAAAAGCATTATTAGTAAATGGCGTTTCCATAGATCAATTAAAAAATCATGAAAACTCTAATTTTAGTTTGATTTCCCAAATGCAAAGTAAATTTCTCTCCTGGGGCGAGTCGTTATTTATTGGATACAATTCAATATCATTCGATGACATGCATTTAAGACAATCTCTTTATCAATCAGCACTTCCACCTTACATCACTAATACAAATGGAAATAAAAGAGGTGATGCAATGAAACTGCTTCATTCCGCTGCTGCCGTTTATCCGAATGCTTTTGTAAGACCACTTGATGATGAAACAGGAAAAATAACTTTTAGACTTGAAAAATTTGCTGCAGCAAACGGCATAGAACACTCTAAAGCTCACGATGCTCTTTCAGATGTTGAAGCAACACTTGGTGTGTGTAAGCTTGTTAAAGAAAAATGTAATGATGTTTGGGAGAGTGCTCTTCAAACAGCTTCAAAGCAAGATGTGTATACATATGTGAATCAAGATAAAGTATTTTGTGCAAGTCGATTTTTCAGAGGAAAAGAATATACGCATGGTCTTGCCTTTTTAACAAAAGATCCATCTTATGAAAACCATGTCTATTGTTATGATTTAACCGTCGATCCTGATTATATTTTTGATCTAGATCGATCAGAACTAAAAAAATTATTTAAAGGAAAAAATAAGTGTTTTCATATGATCAAAGCAAATGAGCAACCGATACTTTTAAATGAAGAATATTTATATCGATCGGAAAACTATAAAGAACTTACGCCAGAAATTGTAAATGAAAGAATGAAAAAAGTTAGGGGCAATAAGAATTTTATTGAGAAATTTACAAATTTACTTCTTGATAAAGGAGAAGACAGAGAATTAACCCAAGATCAAACTGAAAAGCCAGTTGAAGAGCAGATATACAATGGTTTTCCAAGTTCCAAAGACAATTATTTGATGTCAGATTTTCACGCGGCAGAATGGGAAAAAAAATACGAAATTGCAGAAAAAATTACAGATATTAGATCAAAAGAATTCGCAAAAAGGGTAATTTATAATGAAAAACCCGAATATTTACCAAAAAAAGAAATTCAAAGAAGAGATAGGGAAGTAGCTGAAAAAATATTATCAATGGATAAATGTACATGGAATACTATTCCAGCAGCAATGACAGAAATTGATGATTTAAGAGAAAGTGATGATGAAATTGATATGAATCGTTTAGAAGAAATAGATACCTACATTCAGGAACTAGATGAATATCATAGAGGTAAACTAGATGGATAGTATTATTACAATCATAATATTTGTAATCGGGGCAGTAATTGGCGGATTAACTGTTCATTTATTCAAAAGAAATTCGAATAATATCGAAGAAAGAGAAAGTTTAAGCGATGTAAAAGATCTAGTTAAAGATCTGAGTGATAAAATTTCTCTTAAAGAAGGTAAAGATGAAGAACGTTATGAGATGGTTAATAGATTAACTTCTGCATTTACAGGTGGAACAAAAAAACAAGGTGCAGCTGGTGAAATTTTATTGATTAATATTTTGCAACAATCAGGGTTACGGGAAGGAAAGGATTTTGAAGTACAAAAAAAGTTTGATGATGAGATAAATGGTGAGCTTAAAAGAAAATATCCAGATATTATTTTACATTTACCAGATAGCAGGGACATAATAATTGACTCAAAAGTCTCACTCAGTGCTTGGCAAGAATATTGCAATTCTGAGGATCAATTAATAAAAGAAGATGCTCATAAGAGGCATATTCAATCGATACGCAGTCACTTAAAAAAACTCAGTGAAGCTAATTATCAAAAGATATATGAAATTAAAACATTAGATGCAGTTATAATGTTCATGCCGTACGAGAGCGCCTTTGACTCAATGCTAGATAAAACTGAGGAAATCATTCTTGAGGCAAATAAATATAAGATAATTTTAGCAAGCCCATCTACTTTAATATCTGTACTAAAAATAATTGATAACATGTGGTCAATTAACGAGAGAAATAAGAATGCAGATCTAATAGCAGGCACAGCTCTTGAAATTTATTCGCAGGTTGAAAAGGTATATGGTGCTTTTGAAAATGCAGGGTATGAATTGAGTAAATCAATGGGATCAATTGAAACTGCAAAGAGTAGATTAAGAGATGGAAAAGGAAGCTTGGTATCGCGAGTTAAAAAAATGATTAAACTGGGGGGGGTTAAAACCTGATAAAGAAATCCCAGAAACAGATGAAATTTCGTCCACAAAAATAAAAAAAATCAAATAATATCAGTCATTTAGGATCAAATTATCTTGTATTTACACTTGACTTTGGTCCCCCTCATACATAAATTACAGACAACTTTAGGGAAGGAATCACTATGGCAACTATTAATGTAACAGACGCATCTTTTGAAGAAGAAGTATTGAAATCAGATAAGCCTGTTGTGCTTGATTTTTGGGCACCTTGGTGTGGACCTTGTAAACAAATTGGCCCATCTCTTGAAGAGATTTCAGATGAAATGGCTGATAAAATCACCGTTGCTAAAATCAATATTGATGAAAACCCTAACACACCCACACAGTTTGGTGTTAGAGGAATCCCAACTATGCTAGTTTTTAAGAATGGCGAGGCTGCTGCAACTAAAGTAGGAGCGGTATCTAAAACTGCAATCGTAGAGTGGATTGAAGACTCAATCGCTTAATTCATTTCTAAAACTTTTCCGGCTAAGTATAAAGATCCACATATTAAGATACGCGCATCTTGGTAATTATTATTTAAATTAGCCACTGCTTCCTGAATTGTGTCGGCTCTATTTACATTTTCATAATACTTTTTAAGCCCAGCATATAATTCATTTGAATCAATTGCACTCTCTTCATTTGGTATCGTAATAACAGTTAGAGCATCAATTTTATCAAACTTGCTTAAATAACTAATTGGATCTTTTGTATTGATCATTCCTAAAATTATACACAACTTTTTATTCGTAAGCTGATTAATCGTTTCGTTTAAATTACTTGCAGCGTCCTCGTTATGAGAACCATCTAAATACAATTCATTTGTTGAAGCTATAGTAGATCCTAATTTACCATCAGATATCTTTTCCATTCTTCCTGGAAAGTAAGTTTTATTATGTAGATTTTTAGAGACAAAAGACTTGATATCAATATTGGTTAGTTTTGAAGCTACAGCCAATGCAAGTCCAAGGTTCTTTTTTTGAAATACATTATGTGTATATAGGTTATCAAATTCAATTTTATTTTGGCTGTCTTCATATATTAACTTGTCATTATGTTCCGTTAAGTTCCAGTGAATTTCATGAGCAAATATTGGAGCTTTTTTGTGTTCTGCCTGCTCCAGAAGTATTTCTTTAGCTTCTGGGTAAGGTTGATAACCAATAATAGTTGGGATTTCATTCTTAATTATTCCAGACTTTTCAAATGCTATCATCTCAATGCTATCTCCTAAAAAATCCTGATGATCCATAGAAATTGAGGTAATAACTGCAATTGCAGGAGTAATTACATTGCTGCTATCCAGTCGTCCACCCAAACCTACCTCAAGAAGCGTATAATCAGCTGGGCTATTTGAGGCTGCTTCAAAAAAAGCGGAACTAGTTATTTCAAAGAAAGTAATCGGATCGCTATGATTAAAATCTTTCACTTTATTTAAGACGGAATACAGCTCCTCATTTGATATTTCTTTATCCATAAGCTGAAACCTCTCATTAAATCTAATTAGGTGAGGCGAGATATAGGCATTCGTCGATTTATTATTACTTTTTAAGATGTCCTGAATAAATTTTAGTGTAGAAAATTTTCCATTAGTTCCAGCAATATGAACAATATTATTTATTTTATTTTGAGGGTTATCTAATTTTTCTAATAGGTTACAAACTCTATCAAGTGATAAATCTATTCTTTTTGGATGAAGTTCAAGAAGCTCGTCTAAAAGCTTATCAATTTGTTCATTTGATATTTTCAATTAGGCTACTCTTTTAAGTAATAATGAAATTATTTGAGATAATTTATCTTTGAGTTCTTTTCTATGAACCACTTGATCTATAAACCCATGTTCTAATAGATATTCTGATCTTTGGAACCCATCAGGCAGAGTCTCACCTACAGTATTTGAAATTACCCTAGGACCTGCAAAACAAATTAATGCGTTTGGTTCAGCCAATGTAATTGATCCCAACGATCCAAAAGACGCAGACACACCTCCACTTGTTGGATTTGTATTAACAACTATATAAGGCAACTTTGCATCTTTAACCATTTGACAAGCTATTGTTGTTTTTGGAAGTGATTGAAGAGAATGCTGATTTTCATCCATTCTTGCTCCTCCCGAACAAGTGAATACAATTAATGGAGTACGGTTTGTGACTGAGTGTTCTGCCGCTTTAATCATTGCCTCGGCAGCTGAAGCTCCCACAGAACCACCCATGAAATGAAAATTTTGAGCAGCAATAGTTACATTGATACTATTAATTTGCCCGTAACCAATAAGAAAACAGTCATCCATGTCTGTTTTTTGACGAGCATCATTAAATCGCTCTTTGTAAGTTTTTAATGCTTTAAAATTAAGTGGATCAGTGAATCCAGAGGGATATTTTATTTCTTCAAATACACCACCATCAAATAGATTTTTAAATCTAATACGAGGATGAATTTGTAAGTGTTCATCACAATTAGGACATACAAAAAGAGTTTTTTCTAGATCACTCGAATAAAGCATTGTTTGGCATTGAGAGCATTTAATCCAAGCATTTTCTGCGATATCTAAACTTTTTTTCTTTCTAGGAAATACTTTTGAAATAGTTCTTGTTAACCAATTCATGAGCTTAGCTTTTGTTTTAAATCACTTACCATATTGCCTACATTTGTGGCAGGATTAAGTTCTTCATCAATTGACCTTGTTATTTCTCTGCATAAAGCCGATCCTACAACGCATGCATCAGTATCCTTAAAATCATTTATTGTATCTGCTGTAATTCCAAAGCCAATTATACATTTTTTATCAGGAGATATCTTTTTAATTAAATTAAATCTTTTCTTAATTTCATCTGAACTTACTTTCAATTTTTGACCTGTAGTTGAAAGCATTGAAATATAGTAAACAACCTCATGAGCATCATTTAATATACTTTTTAGTCGATCTTCATTTGTAGTAGGGCAAAGCAGTTGTATGAATACAATATTACTTTCTTTACATTTTTTTGCAAAATCAAGATTAAGTGGCCACGGCCAATCAACACATATTATGCCTGAAACTTTACTACTGATGCATTTCTTAAGAAAATCTTCTTCCCCGTAAGCCATAATTTTATTCTGGTATGTCATTATGATTACATCTGTTTCATAATCCTTTTTGAAATCTTCAATAATTTCAAAAA
>CACMAQ010000022.1:0-12064 GCA_902611715.1 uncultured Pelagibacteraceae bacterium
ATATGTATACTAGAGTCTTAAAAGGTCATATTGCGGTCGCACGTAGTAAATTTAAGTACGGAGAAAAAGGTAAAAAATTAGATAATCTTGCAAGAAAATATCTAAAAGAAATAAATTGTAATTTTGAACACGGAACTGGACATGGGGTAGGCTGTTTCTTGAATGTACACGAAAATCCCCCTTCTATTTCACAATTTTCTAAAATATCTTTTGAAGAAGGAATGGTTGTTTCAAATGAACCTGGTTTCTATAAAAAAAATGACTACGGTATAAGGATTGAGAGCCTAATTATGTCTCAAATAAGTAAAGGTTATTTGCGTTTTAAAACATTAACAATGGCTCCGTTCGAGAGAGATTTAATAAATAAAAAAATGTTGAATAAAAAGGAAATTGAGTGGATTGATAAGTATCACTCAGATGTAAAATCAAATCTATTGCGATTCATGAATGAACAGGAGAAAAAATGGCTGACAGACCAAACTTCCCCCCTGATTAATTAGCTAAATTTGACCATTCTTTCTCATTCATTATCTTGACACCTAATTCTTTTGCTTTTTTTAACTTTGATCCAGAATTTTCACCTGTAACGAGTATATCTGTTGATTTACTTATTGATGAGACGACTTTCGCACCGAGTTTCTCAGCTTTTGTTTTTGCCTCAGCCCTAGACATTGATGACAGTGTTCCAGTAAAAATTATTTTCTTTCCAGTTATTTTTGATTTAACGGTATCTATTTTTTTAATAAATAGATCAACTCTCTGGGTTAGTTTTAATATTTGTTCCTTATTAGATTTAATTGATGAGTATTCTATAAATGATTGAATAACTTTTGGACCCAGTCCATCTGTATTTTCAAGGGTGCTAAGTATATCGCTCTTTTCTTCAAAGAAACTTATAAAGCTCTTAATATTTGAAAAAGCTGATGCGATTAATTTTGCATTTATTTGCCCCACGAAACGAACTCCCAAGGAATAAATAAATTTTGATAACTCAATTTTTTTCTTTTGATCTATTGCATTAATTAAATTGTTAAACGAAAGTATGCCCCATCCTTCTATATTAACAATTACTTCTCTTTTGGCTTCAAGGTCAAAAATATCAGCGTAGTCCTCTATTAGTCCCTTATTATAAAATAGATTGATTTGTTTATCTCCCAAACCTTCAATATCTAGTGCACTTCTTGATACAAAATGTTTCAGCCTACCAATTTTTTGCGCATCACATACGTAAGTACCTGAACATCTGACAACAACTTCATCCGGGTCAATAACTATTGGTGATTTACATATTGGGCAAGATTTAGGTGGTTTAAAAAGATTTGGTCTATTTTTTTTATTTTTAGATACAACTTCAAGAATATGAGGAATTACATCGCCTGCTCTTTCAACAATCACAGAGTCACCCTCACGAATATCTTTTTTTTCTATTTCTTCAAAATTATGCAATGTAGCGTTTGATACCAGTACACCGCCAATGTTAATTGATTTCAGTCTTGCGACAGGTGTTACCGATCCAGTTCTTCCAATCTGAATATCTATTTTTTTAATTTCAGTTTGTGCAGTTTCTGAGGCAAATTTATGGGCTATGGCCCATCGAGGGGATTTACCAACAATGCCTAATCTATTTTGAAAAGATAAGTTATTCACTTTGTATACTAGTCCGTCAATATCATAAGGTATTTCCCCTCTTTTTTTGTTAACTTCATCATAAATCTTTATTAAATCTTTTAGGTTTTTGGCTTTTTTTAGAAATGGGCTGATTGGGATACCCCACGATTTGAATTCAATTAATTGATCGTAATAACTGCTCTTTTCTTCAGTAAATGATCCAAATCCATGTGCGATAAATTTGAGTGGACGCTTTGCGGTAACTTTTGAATCCAACTGTCTTAGACTCCCTGCCGCGGCATTTCTTGGATTTGCAAATTTGTTTTTTGTATTCAACTTCATAAAATCATTTTTAGTGATGAATATTTCACCTCTAATTTCAATGGAGACTGGAGGAGATTTTGTTTTTAAGATTTTTGGTATATCCTTGATTGTAATTACATTTTCTGTAATATTTTCCCCAATTTGACCATCGCCTCTGGTAGCAGCTGTTACAAGTTTTCCTTTTTTATAAATTAAATTAACTGATAGACCATCAATTTTAGGTTCAGATGAAAATTCAAAATCAATACCCTTTTTGTTTAAGAAATTAGATATTTTTTTTTGAAAATTTTGCAGGTCTTCTTCTGACATTGCATTATCTAGAGATAACATTCTTGTGGGATGATTAAATTTTGAAAATAAATCAGAAGCCCTACCTCCAATTTTGTTCAAAATATCAGATTGCATAGTTTCTTCAGGAAAAAGTTTTTTGATATTTTTGTAATCGTTTATCAGAGAGTCGTACTCTGCATCACTTATTTCAGGACTATCATTATTGTAGTAAAGATTGTTATGGTACTGGATATTCTTTATAAGTTCTTGAAACTTTTTTTTTGGAAATTTTTCCACTACTTTTATTTAACTTAAATCTTTGACTAACTCGTAACTTTTTGTGTACCAATCACTATCAGGAAAATTAAAACCTAGAGTTGATGCATATCTTTTTGCTTCTTCAATTAAACCAAGGGAGTAATAGATTTCAACAAGTCTATGTAATGCCTCCTCTGTATATACAGAAGTATCATAATCCTCTAAAATTTTATTATACCTGTTAATTGCTGATATCCATTGCTGTTTAAATTGATAATATCTGGCAATTTCAATTTCTTTTGCTGCCAGCCTATCATTTATAATATCAATTTTTAAGTAAGCATCTTCAACAAACTCAGAATCAGGATATTTGTTTATAACCTCATAAAAGGCCTTTTTAGATTTTACCGTCATACTCTGATCTCTTTCTACATCTTTTATCTGCTCAAAGTAATTTAAAGCTCGTAGATAGTAAGCGTATGAAATTTTCTTGCTGCCAGGGTAAAGTGCAATAAATCTTTCTAGGGCATCAAGGCTTTCATCATGAAATTGTGTTTTATAATAACAGAACGCAGTCATTAATTGCGCCTGATTAGACCATTTAGAATACGGATATTGTCTTTCAATATCTTCAAATAGTATTGCTGCATCTACAAAATCTCTTTTTTTAACTAATTCCATAGCATTTGAGTAGAGTATTTGAAGTTTTTCACCCTCTGTTTCAGGTGTAACCAACTTTGTATCTGAACAACCGCTAAGAATAAAAGTTGCTAAAGTCAGAAAAATAAAGATTTTTATTAATTTCATAACCATAATTTTAATGATTATTTAAGAAGATTAAAGATGAATTTCTAAATTATAATGATGCGGCTACAGACTTCGTATAATAGGTTTTTTGATAATTTTTATCATTGAAATTATCTTCGTTTATAAGGCGCCAGTTTGAATGATCAGACATTATTGAATTCATAGTTTCATGAGTTAATCTGTGACCACCTTTATATATTTCAAACGCTCCTTTCACTGAATATCCTAAGAGATAAATATCACCAATGAAATCAAGTATTTTATGTTTAACAAATTCATTTTCTTGACGCAATTTGTCATTATTCACAATTCCTTTTTTATCAAGGACAATTGCATTATCTAAAGAACCTCCTGCTATAAGACCTTTTTTTCTGAGAGAATCTACCTCCTCTTTAAAGCCAAAAGTTCTGCAATTAGAAATAAGATTTTTAAACTGATTTGAATCTTTAAACTCATAATTAAATCTTTGTTCCTTTATAAGATTGTGATCATAAGAAATTGTATAATCAATTTCTAAATTATCAGATGGGGAAACTTTCACAAAAGAATCATTCATACTAAATACAATTGGTCTAGATATACTTAGATATTTTTTTTCTACATTTAAACTTTTAAGACCAACTTCCTCAATGTTACGTACATATTCTAGGGAGCTACCATCAAGAATTGGTAATTCATCACAGTCTATTTCAACAATAGCGTTATCAATTCCCATGCCATGTAAAGCTGACATCAAATGTTCAATTGTTGAAACTGATATTCCGTATTTATTAGTAATCTTTGTACATAGATCTGAAACGCTAACGTTATTAAACTTTGCTTCAATTAGTGATTCTTCATTAGAATTTTTAATATCAACTCTTCTAAATACGATGCCAGTGTTGGCAGTCGCTGGGTTAACAGACAAATTTGATTTTTCACCGCTGTGTAAAGTTACACCTTCAATATTGAATGACTTATTAATGGTTTTTTGCATCCTGCTGTTTATAAATTGTTTAAAATCACAGGAAAAAACAAAGATTATTTCTTTTTGTTACTACTTAAAGGTTTCTAAAAAAATTATAAACTACTGAAAATACTGATTTTTTTTCTGATTTAGACTCATCCTTATCTCCCTCCATGTTATGGTTTGCGGCATAATTTAAAAGACCAAATGCTGATGCAAGAGACGGATTATCTAAATAGGTTTTTGATCCGTTAATTTTTTTTGTCGATCCTAAACGAAAATTACTATCACTCATTTGATTTTTGATGAATTTTTGCATAGTTAACGACTTTGCTCCATATCCAGTAAGCACAATATTATTAGATACTAGAGAGCTGAATTTTGATTTATAAATTATATTTTTTATTAAATTTGATAATTCTTCTGCTCTTGATGAATATATTTCAAAATACTTTTCTAATTTTTTTTCATAAATTCTCTGACTATTCATTGTATCAATTTGCTTTCTTACTATTTCGGCCTCTTCTAGTGAAATTGATTTGACTTGTGATATATCATTTGAAAAATTATAAGTTCCAACTTTAACCGTATCATAGCCAATAAGTTGGTTGTCAAAGGTATAAGAAATAATTGTCTTGTTTTTTTGAATATCGATACTTACTGCTCCAGTATCTGCTTCTTCATCTGATAACACTGCAAGACTGCTAGCATAGTGACTCGAAACTATCTGTTTGAGGCTTATGTCTTGATTATTTAATAAATCTAATATTTTACTTAGATAGTCTTTTGAAGTTGATATAACATGCCATTTTGTATGAAGAGTTTCAGCTTTCACACCAATTGGATCTGATAAGCTTTTTTTATTATCTACTTTGTAACTTATTGGAAAAGAATGAAGTGGTTCATCAGTTTCAGTATATAGTCTTTTAAATTTTGTATCTTCAAAAAAAGATTTGATATCATTTTCTGTTATGATCCTACCTGAAATTTTATTTTCAAATTCAATATAATCTGATTTCATGTTTTCTGATATACTGACATAAATGTTACTAATCTTTATACCGGCATCTACTTCTGCTTTCGAAATAGCCGCATCAAGATGATTTTTAATTTCATCTGTTTCCAATGAAAAGGGCTTTAAACAATTGACTTTCAGTTTAGAAGTACCTATTCCAATAAGTTGAAGAATTTTCCCTTTGTCTAATATTTGTAATTCTTGAGCAATAAGGCAAATTACTTTGTCGGCTCTTATGTCAATCGCACTAATTATTTTTTGACCCATTAAATCTCATCAATACCATAATTTATTTTTCCATCTAAAACTTTGAGGGCTGCTCTTCCTTGAATTCTTAAATCTATTTCAATAATGTTACTTTCCATTACTTCTTGCTCCTCAAAAAGTTGTTTTAAATTTTTTAATGATTGTTGAATTTTTTCATCTGGTAATTTTACAAGCAATTTATTGTTTAATTTTAGATTCCACCTTCTTTTTTCAATAAATTCAACTTCTTCCAGAGTTTGAGTTAAATTTGGAAACGCAATACTTATATCCCTGATTAATTGCTCTAGTAATTCTGGCGAGTTCTCGCCCCTTACAAATAAGAGGTCATCTTCATAATTGTTTAAGTTAATTTCAGTAATGATTGATCCATCAAGATCTATAAGAAAAGATTTTCCTTCTTGAAAGTATATTGCATATGGATCGTTCTCAGTTACATTTATTTTTAAAGTTGATGGTAAAACTTTTTTTATAGACGCTCGCTTTACCCATTCACTTGACTCAACAATTTTCTTGATGGAATTAAAATTTAAGCCAATAAGATTACCTTTAAATTCAGTCACATTATTTTCAATCTCAGATATATTTGATTTTTCAGAACCTTCTATTATTACATTCTTAATTTGAAATGGATTATTTAGTAAACTTGGAAATTTTAAAAATACAAATATTGCAATAAGAGAAATGAATATTAAAGAGAAGGAAACAATATTTATTATTTTAATTTTGCGTTGCATCTAATAGGATCCAATTAATAAGATTATCAAAATTAATACCTTTATAATTTGCAATTTCAGGAACTAATGAAGTTGGTGTCATGCCAGGTTGGGTATTAAGCTCTAATATATAAAATTTTTTTGTCACTTTATCTAATATAAATTCGGTTCGGCTGATTCCCTTACAACCCAATAATTTATGAGCATCTAAACCTAAACCTTCAACTTTTTTAATCAGGTCGCTCTCTAATCTTGGTGGAATTATATGTTTTGTTTTCCCTGCATCAAAGTACTTTGATTCGTAATCATAGAATTCATTTTTTGGATCAATTTCAATAGAACCAGTTTTATTTGTTCCTATAACAGCAACATTTATCTCAGGACCCTCTATAAATTGCTGAAGCAATAATTCATTTCGAAATTTATTCTCAGACAAGTATTTATTTAATTCCTCATGGTTTCTAATAATGCTAACTCCAACACTAGATCCTTCATTTCTAGGTTTTAAGACATAGGGAAAATCAAATATATTTTGATCTTTCACTTCCTCTATCTTCATCAATTTCGTTAAAGGATGATTGAACCCATTTTCAATAAATAATTCAGCAGATTTGTATTTATCCATTGCTAATTTGGATGACTCAATTCCAGAATGAGTGTAAGGCACTCCATATTTTTCAAGTATTTCTTGCACACTTCCGTCTTCTCCCCATGTTCCGTGTAATCCATTGAATACTATGTCAGGTTTATGCAGTTCAAGGTCAGCTAACAGATTCTCATTTGCATCAATTTCTACAATATTGTAGCCCATATTTTTAAGAGATTTGCTTATTTCTTTTGAGGTGATAATACTTATTTCTCTTTCTGCAGAAATGCCTCCATACAAAAGCATAATTTTTTTGTCTTTATTCATCTTTCACCAAATATCTTTATTTCCCAGTTTAAGCTTATTCCCAATTTTTTCTTTATATCAGACCTAACATATTCTCCGAAGTCTTCGATAAGGTTTGCTGATTTAGTTTGATTATTAACTATGAAGTTTGAATGCTTAGAAGAGAAACATATTCCTTGAAGCTCAAAATTTTTAAGACCAGCTTCTTCAATAATTTCCCATGCTTTTTTATCAGTCTGATCTTTTGGATTTTTAAATGTACTTCCTGCTGTTTTAATTTGCTGAGGTTGAGCTTTTTTTCTTTGTTCATCAACTTCTTTCATTTTTAGGGAAATTGCATTTTTGCTTGCATTTTTTTTTTGCATATATACATCGCAGATAATCATATCTTGAGGTATATTACTTTCCCTATAAGAAAATAATTCCTTCGAATTACGTATTTCTGAGGCTTGCCCCCTATAATCAACACACTTTGCTTTAATAAAAACATCTTTTGTTTCAGAATTATAACAACCGGCGTTCATACGAACTGCACCACCAAGTGTTCCCGGAATTCCAAAATAAAACTCCATTCCGCCTATTTCATTTTTCTGACAATAATTCGATAATACTCTATCGTAGGTTGCAGCTCCAACTTCAATACAATCATAATGTAATTTAATTTGACTAAATTCTTTTCCTAATTTTATTACAAGACCAAATATTCCACCATCTCTTATAATGATATTCGATCCAGCTCCAATCACCGTTACTGGTAATTTATCTCTGTTGATTTCTAAAACTTTTGCTAATTCTTCGAAATTTGGGGGCATATAAAATATCTCAGCGTTGCCTGCTACCCCAAACCAGGTATATTTTGATAAATTATGATTTATTTGAATTTTTCCAATAACATTGTTTTTTTTACAATTTTCTAAAAATTCCCTTTGATTTTCATTCATAAATTTTTTTTAACTCTTTAGCAAAATTTTGAGCCCAATCTGTAACTGTCCCAGCTCCTAAAAATAAAAAGATTATTTTTGATCTATTCTTCTTTGTTAATTCAAATAATTGATCGTTTTTAACAAAATATTCAGCTTTGACTTTAGAATTTTTTGCAATGTTACTAATAAATTTATTTAAATCGAAATTTTTTGGTTTTTTCTCACCCGCTCCATAAACATCCGAAACAAATACACATTCACTATTTTTAAAACACGTCGTGAATTTGCTTTTCAAATCTAAAACCCTTGAGAATCTATGAGGCTGGAAAATAGTTATTATTCTATTTTTTTTGTCTGCATTAACCAATCCTTTTAATACATTACTTATTTCGGTCGGATGATGGGCATAATCATCAACAACTCTTATATTATTATTACTCCATAATTCTGTAAGTCTTCTTTGGACACCCTTAAAAGAATTTAGAGACTTCTTAATTATTTCTGGTTTTACATTTAATTGAAGACCAACTGCTATAGCAGCTAATGCATTATTTACATTATACGCTCCATGAAGTGGTAATTTAATATTTTTAATAGTTTGGTTTTTCTCTTTTACAAAAACATTAAATATTGTTTCATTGGCTTTATGTCTTAATTTAATACATTTGATATCACTTTCTCTATGAAAACCAGTACTAATAATTTTTGTAGTACTTATATTTGCAGCTAACTTACGTAGCTCATTATCATCTATACATATAACTGCGAAACCATAAAAAGGAACTTGTGTGATAAACCTTTTGAAATAGTTTTTTAGATTTTGAAAATTTGAATAGTAATCAAGATGTTCTTTATCAATATTAGTTACCACAGAAATTGAGGCTGGAAGTTTCACAAAAGTACCGTCAGATTCATCAGCTTCAACGACTAACCAATCACCTGATCCTAATTTTGTATTTGTTCCAAACTGATTTATTATCCCGCCATTGATTACAGTGGGTTTCATTCTTGCCCCATTTAAAACTGCTGAAATTAGAGATGTCGTAGTAGTTTTCCCATGAGACCCAGATATAGCTATAGTTTTTTTTAGTTTTACAATTTGAGATAATATTTCAGCTCTTGAAATTGAAGGAATTTTAATTTTTTTGGAATATTCAAGCTCAATATTGTTTTTACTTATTGCAGATGAATAAACAACTAAGCTTACATTTTTTAAATTTGACTGTTTATGTGAATTGAAAGTTTTTATTTTCTTTTTATTTAATCGAACAATGTTTGCGTTAATTTTTATGTCACTTCCTTGAACTTGATATCCCATTTCTGATAAAATTTCTGCAATTCCACTCATCCCAATTCCACCAACTCCTACAATATGTATTAATTTATTTTTATTTAATTTCATCGACTTGCTTCTATATGCTTAAAAATTCTTTCAACAGGATTGTTTATATACTCTTTTTTTAAAGTTTCTTTAATCGACTCTCTTCTTTGCGGGTTGTTGATTATTTTATTTATCAGACTTGATAATAAGTGAGTATTCATATCTTTGTCCTTAATTATTTCAGCACAATTAAGAGTTTTAAGAACTGATGCATTATAATGTTGATGGTTGTCGGCAGCATATGGATAAGGAATCAAAATTGAGGGAATTCCAAAGCAAATAATTTCATTTACAGTCGATGAGCCAGCTCGTGAAATAATCAAATTTGTATTCTCTAAAATATCTGTGACATTGCTGAAGTATACATTTACATAGCACTCAATACTATTTTCTCTATAAAGTTTTTCTACTAAGTTTACATCTTCTTTTCTACATTGATGGTAAACAATAAATTTTTTCTTACATTCATTCTTAGATTTTATAATCGAATGAGCGATATTATCTGAAAGGTTTTTTGCACCTTGGCTGCCACCAAGAATACATATTTTAAGCTGATTTTTTTTATTAGTTTCTTTGTTTTTTAAGTTTCTACTACTCCTAGTTGGCAAACCAACTCTGAATGAATTTTTATTTTGAATTAGTTTTTCACCATGCGTTTCGTTAAAAGTTGTAAAGATATTACCTACATATTTAAATAATAATTTATTCGCTTTTCCAATAAATGCATTGCCCTCATGAAGAAAAATTTTTTTTCTCATTATTAAACTAGCGAAAAGAACAGGTATTGTGAAAAATCCACCAAAACCTATAGTGTAATCGGGTTTGATTTTAAAATTGTATAATATTGATTGAATAAATAAGAACGGAGAATTTATAATATTTGCTAGTCTTGATTGAGAAGAAATAAGATTTCTAAGTATAATTACATTATTTGAGTCTATATTATCGAAATATTTCTTGCCTCTGTTATCAGTTAAAATAAAGCATTTAAAATTTTTAGGTGCCTCCGAATAAACAACATTTATTGGTATACAGTGGCCACCAGTACCTCCACCTACTAAAAAAAGTTTTTTCATAAAGTTAGTCTATTCACGAATATGTCGATTCTTTGAAAATAATAAAATTAATCCCGCTGCAATTGACATGCCAAGGACCGATGAACCTCCATAGCTGATAAACGGTAAGGTAATTCCAGTTGTTGGTATCAACCTTATATTTACCCCTATGTGGATTAAGGCCTGTAAGCATACATATAAAATTAGGGTAAATAAACAGATTTGAATAAAGTGATCATTGTTTCCGTAAATTTTTTTGAAACCTTGATATGATATTATAAAGAAGATTAACAATATAAATGTACAACCTATGAGACCATACTCTTCTGCAACCACAGAAAAAATATAATCTGAATTAGCTTCAGGAATTTTATTTTTTAAAAGACCATTTCCCGGTCCCACACCAATAATACCTCCTTGTTTAATTGCTTGAAGAGAAATTTCAGTTTGACTTACGTCATATTCATTTGGAAATAAAAATGAATTTATCCTATTTTGAACATTAAAATTGAGCAAATATATCATCACAAAACTTAGAATGCCAAAAACCACAATTACAGTGAGTATTATAATACTGAAACCACTCATAAGCACTGAACCAAAATAAATAGCTGATAATAAAAAAAATTGACTAATATCAGGCTGCAAAACGAGTATACTTGCAACTGAAATATAGATTAAAGCACTTAGTGAGTGAGATGATATTTTTGTACCTTGGTATTGATTATTTAATATCAGAGCCAGTACAACGCAAAATACTGGCTTTACTAATTCTATTGGCATGAGAGAAAAAGATCCAAAACTTATCCATCTTCTTGAACCTTTGATTTCATCCCCAAATAATAGAGTAAGAGCTAGTAAAGTAAAAAATACTGTAAATAATATCACACTAAATAATTTGATGTATTTTGTCTCAATTAGTGAAATAGAAATAAATACTAAAAAACCTATTGCTAGGTACAAAGCCTGTATATTAAAAAATGCAAATAGATTGTTATTGAGATACCTGCTTGTACCAGGGTTTATAGTTAAACTTATTAATAGACCAAAAGTTATTAATACTGTTATACAAAAAAAAATTGGCTTATTTATTTCAGTAATCCAGTTTGTAATTATTGACTGTTCATAAGTTCTTTTATTCATTATTTGCTAAGTTTGCTTATAAGTTTATTAAAATGTCTTCCACGTTCTTCAAAGTTATTATATTGGTCAAATGAAGCAGCGCCTGGACTAAATAAAAAAGTATTGAAATCTGTATTGGTCTTCATAAATTTACTCATTTCGACCACTGCTTTATCTAAGCTTTGAACATAAACTGTGGTAACTTTACTCTGAAAGTATTTGTGAAAAGTATTAGATTCCTCTCCAATAATTATTACTTTTTTAATATTGCCAAGACTGTCATCTAATATACTGATATTATTGCTTTTTATCTGACCACCGCATATCAAGATGATATCTTTATATTTTTTTAGCGCAGCAATTAGAGAATGATAATTTGTTGATTTAGAATCATTTATAATAAGTTTCCTTTTGTCTGAAAAAATTATTTGTTGTCTAAACTCAAGCCCTCTAAATGATTTAAAAGCATTGAAGATTTTATTG
>CACMAQ010000023.1:0-11295 GCA_902611715.1 uncultured Pelagibacteraceae bacterium
AGAGGGTCTCTTGGTAAAAGGTCAGATTATAAGAAGGCATTCGTTACTCTCGAAGATGGCCAAACAATTGATATTAATGCAGGAGTATAAATAAATGGCACTTAAAAAATTCAGACCTAATACACCTGGAACTAGAGGACTTACTCTAGTTGATAAAAAAGGATTATGGAATGGTAAACCTGTGAAATCACTTACTACTGGTATCTCTAAAAAAGGTGGACGTAATAATACAGGCAGAATCACCATGAGAAGAAAAGGTGGGGGACATAAATCAAAATATAGAATAATTGATTTCAAAAGAAATAAGATAGATGTGAGCGCGACTATAGAAAGAATAGAATACGATCCAAATAGATCTTCATATATTGCATTGATCAAATATGATGACGGTGTTCAAAGCTATATATTGGCACCAAAAGATATTAAGATTGGAGATAAAGTTGTTTCTGGATCAAAAAAAGAAATCAGAAATGGAAATTGTATGCCTATGTCTGACATACCTGTAGGCATTGACATACATAATATCGAATTAAAATCAGGTAGTGGCGCACAATTAGCAAGGTCTGCAGGTACGTCAACCCAAATAGTTGGAAAATCCAATGGTTATGTCGCTATTAAGCTGCCTTCAGGGGAACAACGAAAAATTAGAGAGGAATGTCGTGCTACGATAGGTGTTTTATCAAATATTGATAAAAAAAACCAAAAGCTAGGCAAGGCCGGTAGGAATAGGTGGCTTGGTATAAGACCATCTGTCAGAGGAGTTGCGATGAATCCTATCGATCATCCACACGGTGGCGGTGAAGGTAAAACATCTGGTGGGAGAGACCCTGTAACTCCATGGGGTAAACCTACAAAAGGAAAAAAGACAAGAAATAATAAAAGAACTGATAAATTTATTATTAAAAGAAAAACGGATAAGAAAGCAAGAATAGAGGTATAAATGACAAGATCTGTTTGGAAGGGGCCATTTGTTGATAGCCATTTATTAAAAAAAGTAAAAGCGGCATCCGATACTGGCGGCAATAGTGTCATTAAGACTTGGTCAAGAAGATCAACTATACTACCTGAATTTGTGGGAGTAAATTTTGCGGTTCACAATGGTAAAAGGTTTATACCTGTTAACGTAACTGAAGATATGGTTGGCCATAAACTTGGAGAATTTTCTCCTACAAGAACATTTAATGGCCATACAGGTGATAAGAAAACGAAGTAAATATGAGACAACTTATAAGAAAAGATAACGAAGCATATGCAATTCAAAGGAACATGAGAGTGAGTCCCTCAAAAGCTAATGCAGTACTTGAAATGATTAGAGGCAAAAAGGCATCTGAAGCACTCAACTTATTAAAATTTTCGTCTAGAGGAGTTGCCAAAAATATTTCTAAGGTTTTAAACAGTGCAATTGCTAATGCCGAAAATAATCATCAGTTAGATATTGATATCTTAAAAGTTACTGAAGCATATTGCGGTAAAGGTATGGTAATGAAAAGATGGAGGGCAAGAGCAAAAGGAAGACCAGGAAGAATTAATAAATTTCTGACTAACGTCACAATAAAAGTTTCTGAAGATCAAGTTAAGGAAGTAAAGAAAGAGAAGGCAAAATAGTATATGGGTCAAAAAGTAAATCCAATTGGGCTTAGATTAATTCTAAATAAGAAGTGGCAATCTAGATGGTATGCTGGAAAGAAAGAATTTGGATCTTTCTTGCAAGAAGATTTAAAGATTAGAGCTTATCTTGAGAAGAAACTTAAAAATTGTGCTGTAGCAAAAATACAGATTGAACGACCTGCAAAGAAAGCACAGGTTACAATATATTCAGCACGTCCAGGTCTTATTATTGGTAAAAAAGGTAGCGATATTGAAAAATTGAAGAAAAAAATCTCTGAATTTACTTCTGATGAAGTTTCTATAAATCTTGTGGAAATTAGAAAACCAGAAGTAGAAGCACAATTAATTGCTGATGGCATAGCTGAGCAATTAGAAAGACGTGTTTCATTTCGAAGAGCGATGAAACGTTCAGTTCAGTCAGCAATGCGCTTAGGAGCAGACGGAATTAGAGTGAATTGTGGTGGTAGACTTGGGGGAACTGAAATAGCAAGAACTGAATGGTATAGGGAAGGTAGAGTGCCTTTGCATACTTTCAGAGCAAATGTAGATTACGCTGTTGCAACAGCACAAACTACATATGGTTCATGCGGAATAAAAGTTTGGATTTATAAAGGCGATATAGATGATAATGCACCTCATGAATTAGATAAGAACCCAAATAAATTAGGATAGATATGTTACAGCCAAAGAAAACAAAATATAGAAAAGCACATAAGGGTAGAATCAAGGGAGTTGCAACGTCAGCGACAACCCTTAACTACGGCACATATGGTTTGAAAGCTTTAGAAGCTGAGAGAGTCACAGCTCGTCAAATTGAGGCTGCCCGTGTTGCAATGACAAGATTCATGAAAAGAGCTGGACGAGTATGGGTGAGGATATTTCCTGATGTTCCAGTTTCAAAAAAGCCTACAGAAGTTAGAATGGGCAAAGGCAAAGGATCACCAGAGTATTGGGCATGTCGAGTTAAACCAGGAAAAATTTTATTTGAAGTTGATGGGGTCTCACAAGCAGTTGCAACAGAGGCTTTTGGTCGCGCTTCATCTAAACTACCCATTAAAACAAAAGTAGTGGAACAGTTAATTAAATAGAGACTTTATGAAAGCTGAAGAAATAAGAAAAAAAACAACAGATCAATTAAAGACTGAGTTGCAAAATTTATACAAGGAATCTTTTAACTTGAGATTTCAAAAGTCTTCAGGCCAGCTAGAGAATACGTCTCGTATCTATAAGGTAAGAAAGCTGATTGCAAAAATAAAAACAATAATGAAGGAAAAAACGGTTAACTAACATGCCAAAAAAAATATTACAAGGAACTGTGATTAGTAACAAACAAGATAAAACAATAACAGTTTTAGTTGAAAGAAAGTTTAAACACCCAGTGTTAAAAAAAGTGATTAGAAGATCAAAAAAATACAGCGCACACGATCCAGATAATCAATTTAACGCAGGTGATAAAGTAAGAATTATGGAGTCTAAGCCAATTTCTAAACTAAAAAGATGGGTTGCAATTAGTTAAATGATACAAGTTGAATCTCGATTAAATGTTGCAGACAACTCAGGAGCTAAAGAGGTTTTATGTGTTAAAGTTCTTGGTGGATCTAAGCGTCGTTTCGCATCTGTAGGAGACATTATTGTAGTAACCGTTAAAGATGCAATACCTAAAGGGAAGGTTAAAAAAGGAACTGTTCACAAAGCTGTAATCGTAAGAACTAGAAAAGAGTTGAAAAGAGTTGATGGAAGCACAATTAAGTTTGATACAAACGCCGCCGTATTAATTAATAATCAGGGTGAACCAGTAGGGACAAGAATCTTTGGTCCTGTTTGTAGAGAGCTGAGATCAAAAAAACAAATGAAAATCATTTCACTAGCACCGGAGGTCTTATAATGAGCATGAGATTAAAAAAAGGCGATCAAGTCGCTGTTAATACAGGCAAGGATAAGGGAAAAGTTGGTGAAGTAATGAAAATATTAGGTATGAAAGCAATTGTTAAAGGTGTGAACATCTCAAAGAAACATCAAAAACAAGATCAGAAAAACGAAGGCGGGGTTTTAAATAAGGAAATGCCAATTATGCTCTCTAATTTAATGCCAGTCGATAAAAAGACCAACAAAGGTGTTAGAGTTGGTTATAAATACTTAAAAGACAAAAAAAAAGTGAGAATTAACATCAAAACAGGAGATCAAATTGATGGATAATTATACTCCACGTTTAAAAGAAATGTATGTAAATACTATAGTGCCAAAGCTGAAGAATGACCTTTCAATCAAGAATGATCTTGCACTACCAAAATTAGTAAAAGTTTCATTAAATATGGGCCTTGGAGAAGCAGTAAATGACTCTAAAGTAATTCAACTGGCTTCTGATCAATTAGCTTCGATATCAGGTCAACAACCCTTAGTGACAAAAGCAAGGAAATCAATCGCTACTTTTAAAATCAGAACTGGTATGCCTTTAGGAGTAAAGGTTTCTTTAAGAGGCAACAGGATGTACGAGTTTGTTGATAGACTGGTTACTATTGCTCTTCCGCGTATCAGGGACTTTAGAGGATTGAAAAAAAGTTGTTTTGATGGAAGAGGAAATTACTCTTTCGGAATCAAGGAATGTACAGTTTTTCCTGAAATTAACGTTGATAAACTTGATAAGGTGCGTGGATTAGATATCACAATAAATACTACGGCTATAAATGATGATCAGGCATTGTTGTTGTTAAAATCTCTTAATTTTCCAATTAATGACTAGGTAAAAATATGGCAAAAAAAAGTTCGATAGAAAAAAACAAAAGAAGAATTAAGCAGTCTGAAAAAGATTTGCAAAAGAGGAGTAAACTAAAATCTCTAATTATGGATAAAAAAACCTCAATTGATGATAGGTTTCAAGCTCAATTAAAACTTTCCAAACTAAGAAGGAATGGCGCGAGAACAAGAGTTAGAAATAGATGTGAATTAACTGGCCGTCCAAGGGGTTATCATAAAAGAGTGAGATTATCTAGAATTGCCTTAAGGGATCTTGCATCTAAAGGTCAAATCCCTGGAATGAATAAATCAAGCTGGTAGAAAGGAAGAAATATGTCATTACAAGATCCGTTGTCCGATTTATTTAGTAGAATTAGAAATGCACAAATGAGAAATAAACCAATTGTTAGTTCTCCTGTATCTAAGTTAAGGGAAAATATTTTAGAGGTACTTAAAAAAGAAGGTTACATAAGAGGATATGCTCGAACAAAACACTCATCTGGCAGGGAAGAACTTGATATTGAATTGAAATATGATGAAAAAGGTCCGGTAATTTCAGAGATTACAAGGATTTCAAAACCAGGTAGGCGTGTCTATTCTGGTGCTGGAAGAATCCCATATGTACATAATGGTCTTGGAATTTCAATTATTTCAACTTCTAAAGGTGTGATGACAGACTCCGACGCAAGAGATCAAAAAGTAGGCGGGGAAATTATTTGTAGAGTATTTTAGTTATGTCTAGAGTTGGATCAAAAGAAATAAATATTCCGGAAAGTGTAAAAATTAATCTTCAAGATGGATTAATTTCAGCTGAAGGCCCATTAGGAAAACTTGAGTCTAAGTTAAACTCTCAAATAGAAGTAATTGTTGAGGGTCAAAAAATTATAATGAAACCCAAATCTGATGACAAAACTCTGGTTTCTTTCTGGGGATTACAGCGAAATTTAGTTAACAATTTAATTATTGGTGTAAGTGAGGGTTTTACAAAAAAATTAGAAATGAATGGCGTTGGATATCGAGCAGCTTTAAAAGGTAAAACTCTTGAGTTATTGCTTGGGTATAGTCATCCAATAAACTATGATATTCCAGAAAATATTACTGTCACTGTTGATAAACAAAATAATATTGAGATTAAGGGTCCCGACAAGCAACTTGTTGGACAAACTGCTGCTGAAATTCGAAATTTTAGAGGACCAGAACCTTATAAAGGCAAGGGTATTAAGTATGCTGACGAATATATAAATAGAAAAGAAGGTAAGAAAAAATAATGTTATCTACAAAAAAACAAAAAAGATCAAGCAGGGTTAGGTTTAAGCTAAAGAAAAATAATAAATCTCGCATGAGACTTACTCTTTATAAGTCATCTCAGCACTTGTATGCTCAAATCGTCGACGATAACAAAGGTATTACAATTTGTAGTGCTTCAACTCTAAAATCAGAAAAAAATAAAAATTCATGTAATATTGCAAATGCAAAAATATTAGGCAATGAACTTGCTAAGTCTGCAGCTGAAAAGGGCGTTAAAGATGTTTATTTAGATCGTGGCTCAAATTTGTATCATGGAATAGTAAAAACTGTTACTGATGAAGTAAGATCTGGGGGTATAAATTTATAGGAAATATTATGGTGAAAGAAAATAAAAACAAAGATCAAAACGGTGTTGATATTAAAGATAAGCTTGTAGCAATTAACCGTGTTACAAAAGTTGTTAAAGGAGGAAGGCGATTTGGATTTGCAGCATTAGTTGTTGCTGGTGATGAGTCTGGTAAAGTTGGTTTTGGTCATGGAAAAGCAAAAGAGGTTCCCGAGGCCATTAAAAAAGCAACGGACTCTGCTAAAAAAAGTTTGGTTAGAATACCCCTGAGAGAAGGTAGAACATTACATCATGATATAGTTGGAATACATGGTTCATCACGTGTTGTAATGAGATCTGCGCCCTCAGGTACAGGTATTATTGCTGGAGGATCAGTTAGGGCAGTATTTGAATTATTGGGCATACAAGACATTGTTGCAAAGTCAGTCGGCAGCTCAAATCCATATAATATTATCAGAGCGGCAGTAGATGGACTGAAACAGCAAAAATCACCAAAGATTATTGCCGCAAGGAGGTCTAAAAAGGTCGGCAACATCACATCAGCAAGAGAAATGACATGACTCAAAAATTAAAAATTATATTAAAAAAAAGTACGATTGGTTCTCAAAAGGGACAAATAGCAACGGTAAAAGGTCTAGGGCTTAAAAAAATTAACAGCAGTGTCATTAGAGAAGCAACGCCTGAAACATTAGGCATGATAAAAAAAATAAAACATTTAGTAATTACGGAAGATAATTAAATGAAATTAAATCAAATTGATAAAAATAAAACGTATAAATCAAAAAAGAGAATTGGTCGAGGTATTGGCTCAGGTAAAGGCAAAACTTCTGGAAGTGGTCATAAAGGACAAAAAGCTCGTTCCGGTGTTGCTATTAATGGTTTTGAAGGTGGGCAGATGCCCTTGCATAGAAGATTACCTAAATTTGGCTTCTCAAATTTTACAAAGAAACAATATTTTGAATTAAACCTCTCCACACTACAAAAATTGATTGATAAAAACTCTATTAATGGGTCTGAGATTATAAATATTGCGCTCTTAAAAAAGTTACGTATTTTAAAAAATAAAGATAAAAAACTTCTAAAAATTCTTGGCACAGGTGAACTAAAATCAAAAAATATTATTGAATGCAGTAAAGTAACTAAGTCTGCAGAAGAAAAACTTCAAAAACTTGGTGTTGAATTAAAAATAAGTAAAGCAATCTAGCGAAATGGCTTCAGCAGCTGAAAAATTAGCATCAAACTTTAATTTTAGTGTCTTTTCCAAGGCTACTGAATTAAAGAAAAGAATTTGGTTCACTTTAGGTGCTCTAATAATCTACAGATTTGGCACATATATCCCCTTACCTGGAATCGACATTGAGCAGTTAAAACTTCTTGTTGAAACTAATCAAAGTGGAATTCTTGGAATGTTTGATGTTTTTGCGGGTGGAGCTATTAGCCGAATGGCTATTTTTGCATTGGGTATCATGCCATACATATCTTCATCAATAATTATGCAACTTATGACAAGTGTATCGCCTCATCTGGCAAGCTTAAAAAAAGAAGGTGAGCCTGGAAGAAGAAAAATTACTCAATATACAAGATACGGAACTGTCTTACTTGCACTACTACAAGGATATGGAATTTCTGTTGGTTTAGAGTCTGCAGGAAAAGTTGTTACAGATCCTGGGCTATTCTTCAGACTTTCAACAACAATTACATTAACTGGCGGAACAGTTTTCTTGATGTGGCTTGGAGAACAAATTACTAGTCGAGGTATAGGAAATGGAATATCTCTAATTATTTTTTCTGGTATTGTAGCAGAGATACCTAGTGCATTAATTAATACATTAACTTTGGGTCGTCAGGGAACAATTTCAACTCTTACACTTGTATTGCTATTATTGATGATTGTAGCTGTAGTTATTTTTATAGTTTTTATGGAAAGAGCTCAAAGAAGATTAATAGTTCAGTACCCAAAAAGACAGATGGGAAATAAGATGTTTGCTGGAGATAGTACGCATCTACCTCTTAAACTCAATACTGCAGGAGTTATACCAGCAATATTTGCTTCATCTATTCTATTGCTACCAATTACAATTGCAAATTTTAATGTATCTGCGGAGCCAGGATTATTAAACGATATTTCAGCACTACTTGGTAGGGGTCAACCTGCGTATATGCTAATGTATGCTGCAGCCATTATATTTTTTGCATTTTTTTATACTTCAATTGTATTTAATCCAGTTGAAACAGCTGATAACCTAAAAAGACAAGGCGGTTTTATTCCAGGAATTAGGCCAGGTGAAAAAACTGCTGAGTATATTGATTTTGTCTTATCCAGAATAACTACCATTGGGGCATTATATTTAGCATTTGTGTGCATACTTCCAGAAATTTTAATTGCACAATACTCAATACCATTTTACTTGGGAGGTACATCGCTACTCATTGTTGTAGTTGTAGGCATGGACACTGTTGGACAAATTCAAAGTCATTTATTTGCTTATCAATATGAAGCTTTAATAAAAAAATCTCGCCTAAGAGGCACTAGAAGGTGATTCTAGTTTTGTTGGGCCCCCCAGGAGCAGGAAAAGGAACTCAGGCAAATTTAATCTGTGAAAAATATAAATTAAGCCACTTATCTACTGGTGATCTACTTAGGGCGGAGATAGCCAATAAAAGTGAGGTAGGAGTAAAAGCTAAACAAATCATTGACGAGGGAAAACTTGTTTCTAATGATATCATAATTAATGTTATTAAATCATTCTTTTCTCATAATAAAAATTCAAGTGGATATTTACTCGATGGCTTTCCCAGAAATACAGAGCAAGCAAAACTTCTAGATAAATTAATGTTAGAACTTGAAGACAAGATTTCATGCGTAATTCAGTTAGATGTTGAAGAAAGATATTTAAAAGACAGAATATTATCTAGAGGTGAAGAAGAAGGAAGATCCGATGATAATGAGGAAACTCTTCTAAAAAGACTTGAAACATATTTCAATGAAACTACGCCTTTAATTAAATATTATGATGAAGCAGGACTGTTAAAAAAAGTCAGTGGAGTAGGTGAAATTATGCAGATAAATCAATCAATTAACTCAATTATAGATCATCTTTAATATGCTTGACCAATTAATTAATAATCATATAATCCCGCAATCTCTCAAACCAAAAATGTTAGGTCTTTATTAATGGCTCGTATTGCTGGAGTAAATATTCCAACCCAAAAAAAATTAGGAATTGCTCTAACCTACGTATATGGAATTGGTGATAAGATTTCAAAAGATGTATGCTCTCAGGCAAATGTAGATGCAAATACTAGAGTTCAGGATTTATCGGAAGCAGAAATAAAAAATGTCAGTGATGTTATTTCATCATCATTCTTAGTTGAAGGTGATTTAAGACGTGAAGTTTCTGGCAATATCAAAAGATTGAAAGATCTTGGCACGTATAGAGGTGTAAGACATAGGAAAAATTTACCATGTAGGGGCCAGCGTACTCATACAAATGCTAGAACTAAAAAAGGAAAAGCTATTGCAATTGCTGGAAAGAAAAAGGTTACTAAGTAAATATGGCTGAAGCTAAAATTGTAAAAAAGAAAAAACAAAAAAAGAATATTATTTCTGGATTAGCGTATATCAATGCTACATTTAATAATACTATGATTACCATTACCGATGAGCAAGGTAATAGTATTGCATGGTCGTCTGCGGGAGTAAAAGGTTTTAAAGGATCAAGAAAGTCAACGCCATATGCTGCACAAATTGCAGCGGAGGATGCAGGCACTAAAGCAAAAGAATTTGGTTTAAAAAACTTACAAGTATTTGTTAGAGGGCCTGGCGGAGGACGAGAGTCAGCACTACGAGCATTACAAGCTGTAGGTTTCTATATAACTTCTATTAAAGATACTACACCAATTCCTCACAATGGTTGTCGTCCACCAAAGAAAAGAAGAGTTTAATATTTATTAAAGGAAAGAAAACTATGAGTATTATTAATAATTGGCAGGCATTAATAAAACCTTCAAAACTAAAGCTAATCAGTGATGAAGACACTCAATATAAAGCAACTTTAATTGCGGAACCACTTGAAAGGGGTTTTGGATTAACACTTGGAAATGCTCTTAGAAGAGTGCTGTTGTCGTCACTACAAGGTACTGCTGTGACAGCTATTAAAATAGATAATGTTCTTCACGAATTTTCATCTATTGATGGAGTTAGAGAAGACGTTACGGATATAGTATTAAATATTAAGTCTCTGTCTCTAAATATGCATTCTGAAGGTATAAGAAAAATGAATCTCAATGTAACTGGTCCAGGTGAGATTACTGCGGGTATGATAAATACGCCGTCTGAAATTGATATAATAAATCCAGAGTTAGTTATTTGTAATCTTGATGACAATACTGAATTTAATATGGAGCTTACAGTGGCAAAGGGTAAAGGGTATGTTGCTGCTGAACATAACAAGCCAGAGGATTCTGCAATAGGCTTGATTCCGATAGACTCTATATTTAGCCCAGTTAAACAAGTTTCATACAGCATAGAAAATACTAGAGAAGGAAAAGTTCTGGATTATGACAAGCTAACAATGTCAATTGAAACAAATGGATCAGTATCTCCTGAGGATGCTATTGCTTTTGCAGCACGAATAATTCAAGACCAATTGCAATCATTTATTAATTTTGAAGAACCTGAAGAGATACAGGAAGAACCTGATGCATTGGAACCTCAATTTAATAAAAATCTTCTAAGAAAAGTTGAGGAGCTTGAGCTTTCAGTAAGATCAATGAATTGCTTAAGAAATGATAATATCATTTATATTGGAGACCTTGTTCAAAAAAGTGAAATTGAAATGTTGCGTACACCCAATTTTGGCCGTAAGTCTTTAAATGAAATAAAAGAAGTACTAGGCACTATGTCACTATATTTAGGCATGGAAGTACCTAATTGGCCACCTGAAAATATCGAGGAAATGTCAAGAAAGATTGAAGATCCATATAACTAAAAATGAGACACGGAATTGCTAAAAGAAAGTTAAATAGGACATCATCGCATCGGATAGCGATGCTTGAGAACATGGCTGTTTCTCTAATCAAAAATGAGACTATTAAAACCACACTTCCAAAGGCAAAGGAATTAAGACCATTTGTTGAAAAGATTATCACTCTAGGTAAAAAGAATAAAAGTTCATCTAGAGCAAATGCTTTTAACTCGCTTAGAGATAAAGAAGCAGTAACAAAAGTTTTCGGAGATTTATCTGAAAGATTTAAAGATAGAAGTGGTGGCTATTGTAGAATTGTAAAAGCCGGTTATCGATCCGGTGATAATGCGCCTATGGCTTACATTCAAATTCTTGATCAAGAAAAATAATATC
>CACMAQ010000024.1:0-10967 GCA_902611715.1 uncultured Pelagibacteraceae bacterium
AAATTTTATTTATTTGGAAATAAAGAAATAATACTAAAAAAAATAAAAAACTTCAAAAAACTACATTCAGCATCTGAAATCATAAATTGTTCAGAGAGCATTGCAATGGACGATAAACCCTCTGAAATTATTAAGTCAAAAGTTCTCTCAAGTATGCACTTGGCGATTAAGTCTACTCAAGAAAATGAAACAGATGCCTTACTTTCTTTCGGCAATACAGGAGCATTAATGACTTTATCGTTATTAAATATCAAAACATTAAGTGAAATCAAGCGTCCATCTATTGCATCAATATGGCCAAACATGAAAGGTGAGTCTATAGTGCTAGATCTTGGAGCAAATACTAAGTTAAGTTCAAGGTATCTTGTAGATAATGCAATTCTTGGATCCAGTTTAGCAAATATTTTATTTAAGAAAGATAAACCATCAATAGGAATTCTAAATGTAGGTAAAGAGGAAATAAAGGGGAATGAAGAAATTAAAAATGCTTCTGACAGATTAAAAGAGCTCAATAAATCTAATTTGATAAATTACCACGGATACATTGAAGGAAATGATATCTCTTTAGGAAAAACCAATGTTGTTGTTACAGATGGCTTTACAGGCAATATAGCTCTGAAAACAGCTGAAGGAACTGCAAAGTTGTTCCAAAGTCATTTAAACAATGCCTATAGAAGCTCTTTAATATCAAAATTGGGATATATGTTCTCTTCTATCTCTCTAAGATCTGTCCAAGAGAGACTTGATCCGAGAGTGCATAATTGTGGAATATTTATGGGATTAAATGCTCTAGTAGTAAAGTGTCATGGCCAATCAGAGTTCAAAGGGGTATCTTATGCTGCAGATATTATATATTCTTTGCTAGAATATGATGTAAACCAAAAAATTAAGAAATACGTGTTAGAAATGCAAAATAAAATTGCAATTTAGATCGTAAAAAAGTAATTAATATATTGTTATAAGTTATTAATTTTATATAATTTTTCTTATGGACAAGACTACAACTAGATCAACCCTAAGCGAAGCCGTTTTCAAAAATGTTGGCCTTTCTAGAAATGAGTCCGCAACACTTGTTGATTCAGTTTTTGGAGAAATATTGAAAAGCTTGATTAATGGAGATGACGTTAAAATTTCATCTTTTGGTACATTTGTAGTGAGACAGAAAAAAGAGAGAATTGGAAGAAATCCTAAGACCGGTCAGGAAGTTCCAATTACAGCAAGAAGCGTTGTTACTTTTCGTGCATCTAATGTATTAAAATCTAAAGTCAACTTAAGAAACAAAAAGAATATTGAGGCATCAATTAAATGATTTCAAAGTCACCTGAAGCTTTTAGAACTATAAGCGAAGTATCTAAAGACTTGTCATTACCACAACATGTACTTAGGTTTTGGGAGACTAAGTTTGTTCAAATAAAGCCAATCAAAAGAGGCGGTGGCCGCAGGTACTACAGGCCTGAAGATATAAGGTTGTTAAAAGGCATTAAAAGCCTTTTATACAATGATGGCTATACAATTAGAGGAGTTCAAAAAGTAATCAAAGAGAATGGTACAAAAAAATTACTAACTATCCAGTCTGATAATAAAGGCTTTACAGATATAAAAAAAGATTATACTCATCCTGAGCAGCAAACTGAGACTAGATATTCTATAAATGACTCAAAGCGTAAAAAGCTGATGAATGTTCTGGATGATTTAGTCCAATTAAGAAATAAGCTTGATAATAAATAATGGCAAAAAAATCAACAGTAAAGGTTCGACTTGTACCTGAAGAAAAAAATGATAGTAAATTTTATTATTACGCAAAAAAACCAACATCAGGTTTAAAGGCAAAGGATAAATTAAGAATGAAAAAATATAATCCTGCAACTAAAAAGCATGAGTGGTTTGTAGAAAAAAAACTTCCACCACACAGTAAATAACTATTTTCTAAAATTTTTTTTCTCAAAATCAATAAAGTTTTTGATTATCGACATCCAAATGTTGCTTATTAATCTTGGATTTCCACCAAGCCTTTTTGATTCACTTAATATTTTTTTTCTAATTTGACTTATTCTCTTTAAATCAACTATTTCTGATTTTTTCGTTTTCAATGATAATGCTTTATTAACTAATATTGATCTCTTAACCATTAACGGAAGTATTTTAGAGTCTATTTTATCAATTTTTTTTCTTACCTCTTTCATTTTTGATGAGTTATTTTTTATTTTTTTCATCTTTTTTTGAATGGTTTTAATATGTACATTGAAGGAAAAACCCAGATTATTCCTAATAAAAAATAAACAATAAATTCTATAAGCCAATTATTAAAGTTGATTTTAATTAAAAAAGCCATAACTAGTATGCAATATAAAAACATCAATATAATAAAAATAACAATACTGAGTAATTTCTTTGTTTTAAGCATTATAAATATTTAATAATTATGGCTTTGAAAATCAATATATTTTCTGTTTGGTTATTATCCCTAACATTTTCTATTTGCGCAATAATACTTATTGGCGGATATACTAGAATTTCTGACTCTGGTCTATCGATAACTGAATGGCTTCCGATTTCAGGCGTTATGTACCCTTTTACTGAATCTGGATGGCAAATAGAATTCAGCAAATATAAAAAAATTGATGAGTTTATGCTTGTAAATAGTGCGATGACATTAAATGAGTTTAAAGTTATATATTTTTGGGAGTGGTTTCATAGATTTTTCGCACGCCTAATAGGGTTGTTATACTTAATTCCATTAATATATTTGCTCGTAAAAAATAAAATCCAAAAGGATTATTTTATAAAAATATTTTTAATTGGTCTTTTCTTGGGAATCCAGGCAGTCATTGGCTGGTATATGGTTCGTAGCGGCCTCGTTGGAAGGGTTGATGTAAGTCAATACCGTCTGGCAATGCACTTAACAATGGCTTTCATTATTCTAGGAATTACGTTTCAAACATTTTTATATGCCAACATGAAACATATCAATAATAAGAATAATTATTATCAAACAAGTAATGAGTATTTATTCTCAATATTATTATTATTTATTTTCCTTCAAATTGCTTACGGCGCTTTTGTATCTGGTACTCACTCAGGATTATTATTTAATACTTGGCCAATGTATAATGGTAATGTTTTTCCTTTAATTGAAAATAACACTTTGAGAGGCATTATTAACTTTTTTGAGAAAGGAGAATATATCATATTTGTTCATCGAACATTTGCATTGTTTATTTTACTGGTAGTAATCTACATCAATTATGATTTTTTTAGAAAAAAAAATGATATTAAGAAAAATTATTTATTACTAGTATTTAATTTTTCATTTATATCACAAATTTTACTTGGCATATTAATGACTTTCCAAAACATTCCTTGGTATTTAGCACTTGCACACCAAGGAAACGCTATTCTTATGTTTCTCGTTTCAATGATAATGTGGATGCTGAGTAAAAAGTCTCTTCAAAGCAATTTTACCTAAAGAGACTTTTTACTTAAAATTATGCTGCATCTAAAGCATTTTTAAGGTCTTCGATAATATCATCTATATGTTCTATGCCTATTGACAGCCTCACATAACTTGGATTAACGCCAGCTGATTCCATATCTTCATCCGATAATTGAGAGTGAGTAGTAGAAGCTGGATGTATCGCAAGGCTTCGTGCATCACCAATGTTTGCAACATGATAGAACATATTTAAGTTGTTAATAAACTTTTCACCACTTGCTTTACCTCCTTTGAGTTCAATGCCACAGAGTGCACCGTGACCACCTTTAAGATATTTATTAGCTCTTTCACCCGCTTCCCCTTCATCAAGACCAGCATAAATTACTCGTGAAACCTTATTGTGATTTGATAGAAATTCAGCGACTTTCGCTGCATTAGAGCAGTGTTTTTCCATTCTCAAGGATACAGTTTCTAAGCCTTGTATTATTTGAAAGGCACTTTGAGGAGGAAGGGCTGGACCCAAGTCTCTTAAACCTACAAATCTGGCTCTCACAATGTATGCAATAGGACCGACAGCTTTAGCAAACTCAGTCCATATCATGCCGTGATAACTTGGATCAGGATTATTTAACATAGGTTGTCTTTTCGGATCTTTAGCCCAATCAAACTTACCACTATCAACAATGATTCCACCAATCGTTGTACCATGACCACCAATAAATTTTGTAAGTGAGTGCACAACAATAGTAGCACCATGCTCAATTGGTTTACAAATTACGGGAGCTGCAGTGTTGTCTACAATTAGGGGTATATTGTATTCATCTCCAATATCGGCCACTTCTCTAATTGGGAAGACTTTAAGTTTTGGATTAGGTAACGTTTCGGCATAATAAGCACGAGTATTATCATCTGTCATTTTTCTAAAACTCTCAGGATCCGTGGGGTCTGCAAATCTCACTTCGATACCTAAATCTTTCATTGTATTTGCAAATAGGTTCCATGTACCTCCATATAAATCTGTTGAGCTGACAATATTATCCCCAGCTTTTACTAAGTTCTGAATGCTTAACATTGAAGCAGATTGACCAGAGCTCACACATAATGCACCGACACCACCTTCCATTGCTGCAACTCTCTTTTCAAGTACGTCAACAGTAGGGTTCATTATTCTCGTGTAAATATTACCAAAATCCTTGGCTCCAAATAAGTTGGCCGCATGTTCAGTATTGTGAAATTGGTATGAAGTAGTTTGATAAATTGGGACAGCTACTGAAGTTGTTGAAGGATCACTTCTATAATCGCCTCCATGCAACGCTATTGTCTCAGGATTTACAGAATCTGCTGGATTAAATTTGTTTTTTGCCATTTTTTTACCTCTATTTATATTTTCTTCGAGTTTCACAGCAAACAAAAAAAACCGCATCATAATACTATGTGCGGCTGGTGGCTTAGCTGTATAAGTCCGCAAGCTGTATTAAACTCGACAATATATTGAATAACACTCTAAGACTTATGTAAAGCGTAATAATAATAAAAGTATCATAATACCATAAATTAAATATATGAATTTATTATATAAATATATGTTATTGACATATTTTACTGTATTCTCTAATAAACAACAACATGACTACATCCAAGATACTAAAGCAAACTGCGTCTCTAAGGAAAGAGGATATAAAGAAAGACTGGCTATTGATCGATGCAAAAGACATAGTCTTGGGCAGACTAGCTACAAATGTCTCAAATATTTTAAGAGGTAAGCATAAACCAACATACACTCCACATGTGGATTGTGGAGATAATGTAGTTATTATTAATGCTGAGAAAATTAAGCTTACGGGCAAAAAACTTGACGACAAAACTTATTATAGACACACTGGATATCCTGGGGGAATTAAAAGTATCAATGCTAGAAAAATTTTAGAAGGAAAATTCCCAGACCGATTAGTTAAACTTGCCGTTAAACGAATGATTCCTAAAGGACCACTTGGAAGAAAGCAACTTTCAAATATGAAGGTATACATAGGTGACAAGCATCCTCACGAGGCTCAAAATCCTAAAACATATAATATACAGGATGTAGTTTAAATGAACGAAACCGTAAATAATAATTCTGAAGAAAATTTAGAAAAACCAGTATTGGATAATCTAGGAAGATCATATGCTACTGGAAAAAGAAAGAATGCTGTCGCAAGAGTTTGGGTAAAAGATGGTTCTGGAAAAATAGTAATCAACGGTAAGGATGTTGATAAATACTTTTTAAGACCCGTACTAAACATGCTAGTTAATCAACCACTTGAATTAACAAATAAAAAAATGAATGTTGACACAACAGTTACAGTTAGTGGTGGTGGAATGTCTGGTCAGGCTGGTGCTGTTAGACATGGAATTTCAAAAGCTCTAACTTTACTAGATCCAAACTTAAGACCAATCCTTAAAACTGAAGGTTTACTTACGAGAGACTCTCGAATTGTTGAAAGAAAAAAATATGGTAGACGTAAAGCGCGTAGACGTTTCCAATTCTCAAAAAGATAATTTTTTTCAAACTTCTATTTTAAAATTAAAAATTAAATATGAAAAACGTAGCTATATTAGGTGCTAGTGGTTTTGTAGGACAAGAAATAATCAAAATTTGCTTCAACCACCCCCATGTTAGAATTGTTGCTTTATCTGCAAACAAGTCAGCAGGTGAGATAGTTCAAATCCATGACTCTGCTGGTATACAAACACCGCTTAAATACAAAAGCTATGAAGACATAAATTTTAGCAGCATTGATTATGTATTTAATTGCTTGCCAAATGAAAATCTTCACAAAAGAAGTGATCTATTGAAATCAGATGTCAGTATAATTGACCTTTCAATTGATTTTAGACTTGATAATAAAAATGAGTATGAGAACTGGTATGGCTTTAAACACGGCAACTTTGAGGTTAACGATGAATTCCAATATGGATTAACAGAGTTTAATAGAAACAAGATAAAAAAATGTAAGCATATTGCAAATCCTGGCTGCTATGCAACTAGCATCTTAATCCCACTAATTGAATTGATAAAGCAAAATGCAATTAAAACAGACGATATCGTTATTGACTCAAAATCAGGTTACTCAGGTGCAGGTAAAACAAAGGGAAAAAAAGAGTTAATTAAGGAGGTAAATGAAAATATCAGAACCTATGGTATTGGTGATCATAAACACATAGCTGAAATAAACCAAGAACTAAGTAAAATCAAAAATATTCAAACTGAAGTTTTCTTTGCGGCTAATATATTACCTGTTGAAAGAGGTATTTTGAGCAACATTTATATTGAAACTAATGAGGTATCTCAAAATGATATTTACGATATATTACAAAAAAGATTTAATGATGAGCATTTTATTCAATTGCTACCAATAAATGAGATTCCTTCCTCTAGGGACGTAGTTGGTACCAATAACATAGTTATAGGATTAAAAAAGGGATATAAAAAAAATAAATTATGTATTGTTAGTGTTTTAGATAATTTGGTAAAAGGAGCTGCTGGACAAGCAGTTCAAAATTTTAATCTTATGAATGATTATGATGAGAGGTTAGGACTAGAATGAGAAAAAAAATAATAATTATTTTTAATTTATTTTTATTTTTATTTATTTTCAATGCCTGCTCATCAGCAAAAAAATTTTCTTTTTATGAGTTTTTTATTAACCCAAATGCTGCAGAATTAATTTTAGATGATCAAGAAAATGCTCAGAAACCAGATTTAGAAAGCGTACCAGAAAAGGTTGAAATCGATGAGTAAAACTTATGGTGTCGGAATCGCAGGACTAGGAACAGTTGGATCAGGATTTCTTAAACAATTAAAAAATTTTAAAACACCCTCTCAAAAAATTGCAAATATCAATGTAATTAAAATTGCTGTTAAGAACTTAAGAAAAAAAAGAAATTTATCAGTCAAGTCTCTACCGTTAACAACCGATACAATGTCATTAGCATCAAACGACAATGTAGATATTTTAATTGAGCTTATTGGTGGCTCAAAGGGAATAGCATATAAAGTTGTTAAAAAAGCACTCCAAAATAATAAGCACGTAATTACTGCTAATAAAGCTTTGCTTGCAGTACATGGAAATGAGTTATCTAAAATTGCTGAGCAAAATAATGTTTGTCTCAATTATGAAGCTGCTATTGCTGGCGGTATACCAATTGTAAAAGCTGTAAGAGAAAATTTGCGACTTAATAAAATTAACAAAATTTATGGTATTTTGAATGGTACTTGTAACTACATATTAACAAAGATGGAAAATAATGCAGGAGATTTTAAAAACGTATTAAATGATGCTCAAAAAAAAGGTTTTGCTGAGTTAGATCCAACGTTTGATATTCAGGGTATTGATGCAGCTCATAAGATCACATTGTTATCAAGTATTGCTTTTGATATTCCTGTAAATTTTAAAGCTACTTTTATAGAAGGTATTACAAAGATTGATAAATATGATTTTGTTTTTGCAAAAGAATTAGGATACTCAATAAGATTGTTATCAGTTGCTTCTAAAAAATTAAGTAAGATTGAACAAAGAGTTCATCCGTGTTTTGTCAAACTTAAATCAGACATTGCAAAAGTGAGCAACGAGATTAATGCTGTTGTCGTAAATGACTCAGTAATTGGAAAAAATATTTTTGAAGGCCCTGGTGCTGGAGCTGGACCAACGGGGGCCTCTGTTATGTCAGACCTTATGGACATTATAAGAGGTACTTATAATTATCCATTGGGCGTATCAATAAAAAAGAAAAAGAACTTAAAAATTCAGAAAATTGATGATTTGTCATTCCCATATTATTTGAGAATTACAGCCAAAGATAAAGCCGGGGTAATGGCAAAAATTTCAAAAGCTCTATCAAAAAGAAAAATTTCGATTGAAAGTATAATTCAAAAGCCATCGAAAAGGTCAAATTTTGCTGAAATTATTTTGATAACGCACACAATTAAAGAATCTTCGCTTTTATCATCTATCAAACAGATAAAAAGATTACCAGAAGTAAGCTCATCTGTTAAATTTATCAGAATTGAAGATTCGTTATGACCGTAATATCAACCCAATACGCATCAGGAATTGTAGCTGCAACTGAAAAGGCTGCAATTGCATCGTCTAAATTAATAGGTCTTGGTGACGAAAAAGCAGCTGATCAAGTTGCTGTAGACGCAATGAGAACAGCTTTAAACGCAATTGATTTTGATGGCAGAATTGTCATTGGTGAAGGTGAGAGAGACGAAGCACCAATGCTTTATATTGGCGAGGAGGTAGGAACTGGCAAAAATCACGAAGTTGATATTGCGTTAGATCCTTTAGAAGGAACTACTATAACAGCTAAGGGCATGCCAAATTCATTATCTGTGGTAGCTGCAGCTCAAAAAGGAGGGTTGCTTTATGCGCCAGACACTTACATGAATAAGATTGCAGTTGGCAGTAGTCTTCCAAAAGATGTAATAGATCTTGATGCTGCTGTCGAAGATAACATAAAAAGTATCGCGGAAGCTAAAAAAGTTAAAATTAGTGAAGTTACAGCCTGTGTATTAGAAAGACCCAGACACGAAGATATTATTGAGTCTTTAAGATCAATCGGCTCAAAAATTGTTCTTATTCCTGACGGCGATGTAGCGGGAGTAATTATGACAACGCAAGAACATAATCCAGTTGATATTTACCTTGGCATCGGCGGAGCTCCTGAAGGAGTTTTAGCTGCTGCGGCACTGCAATGCATTGGTGGTCAAATGCAAACTAGACTTGTAATTAACAATGACGATGAAAAAAAAAGAGCCGAAAAGATTGGTATTAAAGATCTAGAAAAAAAATATAATCTTAATGAACTTGCACACGGCGATATTATCTTTTCTGCTACAGGTGTAACAGAAGGCACTATGGTTAGAGGAGTAAGATCTGACAGCAGTCACTACATAACCCATTCACTGGTTCTAAGAACTGGCGAAGCCACATCTCAGTATATCGAGACTTTTCACAAAAAAGATTGAACTATGAGAAAAGACTCTTTCGACGAAGATTTTTTTTCTCTAACAAATAAAAAATGGTCTCTAAAAGAATATAGCGAAAAAGATACAGAATATATTTCACAAAGTTACGAAGTAAGCCCGCTAGTTGCGAAATTACTAAGTATTAGAAAAGTAAATTTAGACGACATTATTTCTTATATAAGTCCCTCATTAAAAGAAAATTTACCTGATCCATACGTTTTAGCAGACATGGAAAAATCCTGTGAGAGACTTTATCAGGCAATAATTAATAAAGAACGAATTGCAGTATTTGGTGACTATGATGTTGATGGCTCTACATCAACTTCAATTCTAATTAATTATTTCAAACAAATTTCAATGAGTCTAAAATTTCATATACCTGATAGATTTAGTGAGGGATATGGTCCTAGTGTACAAACCTTTTCAAATTTTAAAAAAAGAGATGTGAAAATAATATTTACCGTCGATTGCGGAACAATGGCCTTTTCTGAGATTGAGTATGCGAGAGAGCAAGGTATGGATGTTGTTGTCTTAGATCATCACATTCCAGAAATAAAACTACCAAAAGCAACAGCAATTATAAATCCAAACAGAATGGATGATAATTCAGGATTAAACTATCTTTCAGCAGTAGGTGTAACTTACATGTTTATTATCGGGCTTAACCGGAAATTAAGACGCGAAGATTGGTTTAAAAAAAATAGCATAAAAGAGCCTAACCTTATCGCTTTATTAGATCTTGTTGCTTTAGGAACTGTTTGTGACGCTGTTCCACTAATAGGATTGAACCGAATTCTAGTTTCAAAGGGAATCAACGTAATACAAAAACGATTAAATCCAGGTCTAAATTCATTGATAGAAAAATCAAATATAAAATCAAAAGTATCTGTTCATGATCTTGGTTTCAAGATAGGTCCAAGAATTAATGCTGGCGGAAGATTAGGTTTTTCAAACTTTGGCACAATTTTATTAACTGAAAGTGAAAAAAGTAAAATCGATAGCATCTCAAACGATTTAGAAAAATTTAATTCTGAGAGACGTACAATAGAAAGTTATGTTTTAGATCAAGCCATCGCCCAAGTTGATGATAAAAAACTGAAAAATAAACTACTTATTGTATCTGGTGAAGGATGGCATGAGGGGGTAATTGGTATTATTGCAAGTCGACTTAAAGATAAGTTTAATAAGCCTAGTATTGTTTTCTCAATAAATAATGGCGAAGCTAAAGGTTCCGGACGCTCTATAAAAGGGATCGATCTTGGAAAGTTAGTTATTTCTGCTGTTCAAAGTAATTTGCTTAAGAAAGGTGGAGGACACTCTATGGCAGCTGGATTAACAATAGAATCTGAAAAGATTGAAGAATTGGAAAAATTTTTTGAAAAGCAATTGACCAATAAAGCAATTAATACTCAAGATAATAAAATTTTATTTGCTGATGACATTTTAAGTACATCAGCAATCAATTTAGATGTTCATAGGGAAATTGAAAAAATTGGCCCTTTTGGATCAGAGAATCCTGAACCA
>CACMAQ010000025.1:0-9978 GCA_902611715.1 uncultured Pelagibacteraceae bacterium
TTTGCAGAAATAACGAGAGAGACAGAATCAATATTATTTATAAAATGCACATTATTTATTGAGGAAAATATTATATTTACTGCAGACGGTATTTTCAAAATTATTAGAAATAGAGGAAAGAAAGATCCATCATGATAAACAAAAATATTTTTAAATCAGAACGACATACATCAAGCTATTTATCAAGCGGTCCAATTGATGGCCCTTTAGTGATGTTTTTTCATGGATGGCCAGAATTATCATATAGCTGGCGTCATCAACTTAAATATTTTGGTGAAAAAGGCTTTCATGTAATTGCGCCAGACATGCGAGGATATGGCGACTCCACAGTTCATAAGAATAAAGCTGATTATTCTCAAAGAGAGATTGTAAAAGATATGGTTGAACTTTTTCAAAGTTTTAACAAAGATAAAGTAATAATAATTGGACACGACTGGGGATCTGAAACCGCATGGTCAATGGCAAGACATCATCCTGAACTTGTAAAAGCAGTTGCATCACTGTGCGTGCCCTACGCAATGTTAGAATTAGATATTAGTGAAGATTCTTTAGAAAAATTGATTAATAGAAATACCTACCCTAAAGACTTATATCCGTACGGACAGTGGGATTATCAAGTTTTTTATATGAAGGATTTTGACAAAGCATGCGCAGATATGGATAGCGATCCTTATAAAATGATAAAATTTGTTTTTAGAAGTGGGGATCCAAATACTGCTGGCATGCCTTATCCAACATCAATAATAACTAAGAATAATGGTTGGCTCCCAGAAGGTGGACAACTTCCTGATATTCCAATTGATAAAAATATACTAAATGAAGAAGATGCTCGAAAATATGCTGGATATTTAGAAAAGAATGGATTTTTTGGACCAAACAGTTGGTACGTTAATCACCAAGATAACAGAGCATTTGCAGAGGAAGCTGATAGCATTATTGATATGCCTTCGCTTTTCATACACGCGACTTATGATTATGTATGTGATACAACCTCAACTAGTGCTGCTGATAAAATGAGAGAAAAATGTAAAAATCTCACTGAAAAAAGAATTGATAGTGGCCATTGGATGGCTCAAGAAAAGCCTGAAGAATTAAATTTAATTCTGGAAAATTGGCTTAAAGAAGTATAGTGAATTCCATGTTCGGGGCGTAGCGCAGTCTGGTAGCGCATCTGGTTTGGGACCAGAGGGTCGCAAGTTCGAATCTTGCCGCCCCGACCAAAGAGGTTATTAATGAGCGCGCCAATCGAAAATTCTTACACAATGCCAGCTGAATGGTTTCCTCACGAGTGTTGCTGGATGCAATGGCCAACAGAGACATTTCCAACAGATGTAACATCATCTTGGTCACATTTTGATTATAAAAAGGGAAGAGATGCATGGGCGAAAGTTGCAAATGCCATCTCAAAATTTGAAAAAACTAAAATGATAGTTCATCCAAAGGACTCTGCTAGTGCAAAAAGTCTACTAAGTGAAAAAATAGATATTATCGAGTTTCCTATCAATGACGCCTGGTCAAGGGATTCAGGCGCTATCTTTCTTTTAGATCATAATCATGGATTAGCAGGGGTTGACTCAGATTTTAATTGTTGGGGTTACAAAGAAAATTATGAGCTTGACGATCAGGTAGCCAAAATGATGATTGCAAAATCTGGAGCTCAATATTTTAAAAACAATATGGTACTTGAGGGTGGTTCTATTGATGTAGATGGTAATGGAACATTGCTAACAACAGAACAATGCCTACTACATAAAAATAGAAATCCTCATCTTTCAAAATCAGAAATTGAAGCAAACCTTAAGAATTTTTTTGGTGTTAAAAATATTATTTGGCTAAAACATGGAACAGATGAAGGTACAAACGGTCATGTGGATAATGTTGCATGTTTTATCTCTCCTGGAAGAGTTATGGCTATGACATGTCAAGACAAACAAGATCCATATTATGACTTACTAAATGAAAATCTAGAAATTTTAAAAACTTCAAAAGATGCAAATGGAAATAACTTAGATGTAATTGAGTTAGAGATGTCTTATAAAAGAATAATACCAAATGATGATGAGCCATGCTCATATATTAACTTCTACATTGCAAATTCAGCTGTAATTCTTCCAATTTTTGGTGATGTAAAGGCGGATCAAAATGCTTTAGATATAGTTAAAAGTTCATTTCCTGATCGAAAAGTAGTTACTCTTGATGGGTCTCATATACTTTTGGGAGGAGGTGGTGTACACTGCATCACGCAACAACAACCAAGGAGCAAATTGTGAAAGAAGTAACCGTAGCAGCAACGCAAATGGCTTGCTCTAATGATACTGATAAGAATGTGAGTAACGCTGAGAAGCTTGTCAGAAAGGCCGCTTCAGAAGGTGCTCAAATAATTTTAATTCAAGAGTTATTTGAGTCACAATATTTTTGCATGGACCAAAAAGAAGAACTGTTTGAATTATCAAAGCCTTTTGATAACCATCCAACAATAAAGAAATTTTCTGAATTAGCTAAAGAGCTGAAAGTTGTTTTGCCCGTGAGTTTTTTTGAAAAAGCAAATAGGGCTCATTATAATTCAGTTGCAATTGTAGATGCAGATGGGAGCATATTAGGAAAATACAGAAAGTCACACATTCCTGATGGACCTGGCTACCAGGAAAAGTTTTATTTTAATCCTGGAGACACGGGTTTCAAAGTATGGAATACAAAATACGCTAAGATTGGAGTTGGTATATGTTGGGATCAGTGGTTTCCAGAGGCCGCAAGGTCCATGGTTCTCAATGGTGCAGAGTTACTGCTTTATCCAACTGCTATTGGTGGAGAGCCAGAAGATGATGGATTTGATAGTTCTGACATGTGGCAAAGGGCAATGATAGGTCACTCTGCATCAAATCAAATACCAGTCATTGCTTCAAATAGAATTGGAACTGAAAAAGGAATTGATATTGAAAACTATTTTTATGGCCGTTCCTTCGTAACTAATCATGTGGGCGATAAGATTGCAGAAGGAAGTAGAGATAAAGAAGAAGTGCTAATAGGAAAGATTAATTTATCTAAAGCTGAAACCCTGCGAAATGTTTGGGGGGTATTTAGAGATCGAAGACCTGAGCTTTATAAAGGCTTACTCAATTTAGATGGATCAGAATAGATAATATGAAAGCTAAAATTTATAAACCTGCTAAAACTGCCATGCAGTCCGGAAGAGCAAAATATAATAAATGGGTTTTAAAATTTTCAGATCAAAAAAATCAGCTTAAAGATACTATGATGGGTTGGAATGGTGGTAGTAGTACTATTTCTCAAATTGAATTAAAATTCTCAACTAAAGAAGAAGCGGTCAATTATGCACAAATAAATAACATTGATTATGAAGTTCTTGAAACCTCAGAGAGGAAAGTTATAAATAAATCGTACGCAGATAACTTTAAGTAAGCGCCCGTAGCTCAGCTGGATAGAGCAACAGCCTTCTAAGCTGTGGGTCAGAGGTTCGAATCCTCTCGGGCGCGCCATTATTACTATGAATAAATTATTTATAACAACCACTTTTATACTATTACTAATGTCTACAGTGTTTTCAAAAGCTGAAAATGTTTATGATCTTTTTGCAACGGGAAAAAAAGAAGAAGCAATAAAATTTTTAAAAGACTTTGTAAATACTAATTCAAACCCAGATGCAAAATATATTTTAGGACTTTTATATAACGATGCTTCTTCTATAAATTTATGTAAAATTGATGACTTTTGTGTAGACGAGAATGAGTCAAATTACAAAAAAGCTTATGAGATTTTTTTAGACCTTTACGAAAATGATAATGACCCAAGAGCAGCTTACGCTATTGGAGAATATTACGATAATCACTGGGTATTTTGGCCAAACTACAAAAAAGCATTTCAGTATTATTTATTTGCAGCAGAAAGAGGTGTTCCTGAAGCCCAATATAATGTTGCAAACATGTACGAGTTTGGAGATGGAGTAAAAAAAGATCTTGTTCAATCAGTTAGGTGGTATTTGCAATGTAATAAATCTTCACTATGTGGTGCTGGAAAAGAAGGAATTGATGATCTGATAGCGGAACTAAGTTCTGAAGAGCTAGATTACGCACTCTCAATGATAGATGATACAATTGAAGAGGTAGATATAAGAATAACTGCAGCACGATCAATTGTGGTTCGGTAAATAAATGACACAATATATAGCGGTGTCAATTTGCCTTTCCTGTTTCTTCTTTATTTGTTTCTCTTCGAATTAAAACTGTGATTAAATTTTCCATAATTTAATTAATTAAATCAAAAAAAAGGATTAATCACTTATGAATACAATGAGAAATACTTTCCTTGGATTAGTTTGTTCAGTGTTGATGGTACCAGCAGCATTTGCTGGAACTTTGGATACTGTTAAATCACAAGGATTTTTCAACTGTGGTGTAAGTCAGGGAGTTCCTGGTTTTTCAAACCCAGACGAAAATGGAAACTGGAGTGGTATTGATGTAGACGTATGTCGTGCTGTCTCAGCTGCCATTTTTGGTGATCCAGATAAAGTAAAGTATGTACCTCTTACTGCAAAAGAAAGATTTACAGCACTACAAGCTGGAGAAATTGATGTTTTATCAAGAAACACTACTTGGACATTATCACGTGACGCTCAAATTGGTTTAGAATTTGCTGGCGTTAACTTCTATGATGGTCAAGGCTTCATGGTCAGAAAAGACTCTGGCATTTCAAGTGCAATGGAATTAGATGGCGCAAGTGTTTGCACTAACCTTGGTACAACAACTGAATTAAATATGGCTGACTTTTTTAGAGCAAATAGCATGGCTTATGAGCCAGTTGTTTTTGAAAAAGCTGACGAAGTTGTAAATGCATATGACGAAGGTCGTTGTGATACATACACAACTGATAAATCAGGTCTTGCTGCTCAAAGAACGAAACTAGCTGATCCAGATGCTCACGTTGTTCTTCCTGAAACAATCTCAAAAGAACCTTTAGGTCCTGTTGTTAGAGAAGGTGACGGAGACTGGGCTGATATTGTTAGATGGTCATTAAACGCTATGATTGAAGCTGAAGAATTCGGTCTATCACAATCAAATGCAAAAACTGAGTGTGCCCTAACTTCAAACCCTGTGGTTGCAAGACTGTGTGGTAAAGAAGGTGGAACAGGCGCAGGCTTAAACCTAAGTGATAGCTGGTCTTATGACATCGTTACTATGGTAGGTAATTATGGTGATGTTTATGAAAAACACGTTGGAGAAAATACTCCTGTAGGCCTTGCAAGAGCAGGATCACCTAATGCTTCTTATAAAAACGGTGGAGTACTTTATGCTCCTCCTGCTAGATGATAGTAAAAGTAATTTCTAGCAAAGATCACTTTAAAGGGGGCCACTTGGCCCCCTTTTTTTATGTGTAAATAGTACAAATCAATATATAGTTTCTAGCTGTTATGGAGACGGACAGATCAAAAATCGGAACTTTTATATTTAATAGAAGTGTTCAAGGGGTCTTTTATCAGCTTATTACATTAAGCCTTGTAGCACTTGGTATTTATTACATTGTTACCAATACAGCTCGCAATATGCTGGAACGGGGCTTGGCAAGCGGTTTTCACTTTCTAGGAGTTGAGTCTCAATTTGATATAGGTATGACTCTCATAGAGTATTCGCCAACATCTACTTATTTTGACTCATTTATTGTTGGTTTGTTGAATACCTTGCTGGTTGCAGGAATAGGAATTATTTTTGCAACAATAATCGGATTTACAGTAGGTATTATGCGTTTGTCATCAAATTGGTTGATTGCAAAGATTGCAGAGGCTTACGTTGAAATTCTTAGAAATATTCCATTGCTTCTTCAAATATTTTTTTGGTATTTTGCTGTTTTGAGAGCGCTTCCGAAACCAAAACAAAGTTTAGAGCTTTATGATTCTTTTTTTCTAAATAACAGAGGACTATTTATACCTGACACAGTATTTGGTGAAGGGTCAACAATAATATTTTACTTGCTTTGGCTAACAATAATAATCTCAATTGGAATATTCATTTGGGCAAAACGTAGACAAAATAGAACTGGTGAGAGATTTCCTGCCTTCTATGTATCTACAGCATTAATCCTAGGTACTTTCTTTATAAGTTTAGCAGCAACTGGATTTCCAGTTTCTTTCGAATACCCTGAATTAAAAGGTTTCAATTTTAAAGGCGGTGTAAAGTTAATACCTGAATTAGTTGCATTAACTTTTGCATTAGCCATGTACACAGCATCATTTATTGCAGAGGTAGTCAGAGGTGGCATAAAGGCAGTTTCAAAAGGACAAACTGAAGCAGCAAAATCTGTTGGTCTAAAACAAAATCTAATACTTCGACTAATTATAATTCCTCAGGCATTAAGGGTTATCGTTCCTCCATTAACTAATCAATATTTAAACTTAACTAAAAATTCATCATTGGCAGCTGCCATAGCATATCCGGATCTCGTTTTAGTTTTTGCTGGAACAGCTCTAATGCAAACCGGTCAAGCAATTGAAATTATTGGAATGGTAATGGGTGTATATCTATTCTTAAGTTTGTTTACATCTTTAATTATGAATCTATTCAACAGATTTATGAAAGTTGATGGTGAAAGATAAATGAGTTTAACAAATAAAGAAATTGGACCTCCGGTTATAGAGTTAGGAGTAATGGGATGGCTTAGAAAAAACCTTTTTTCTAATTGGTATAATACGTTACTAACAATTTTTGGTATATATTTACTTTATATTTTAATTCCTCCTTTGGTAAACTGGATCTTTTTAGATGCAAATTTTGTTGGTTCTACCCGAGATGACTGCACTAATGAGGGAGCATGTTGGATATTTATACAGCAAAATATCAAGCTTATATTTTATGGTTTATATCCAACAGAAGAATTATGGAGGATAAATTTTGTTTACCTCATTTTATTAATTTCAGGTGTCTATCTACTAATTCCTGAATTAAAGTATAAGGGATGGGTCGGTGCATTCTTATTAATAATATTCCCTATCATTTGTGTTATTATGCTTTCGGGAGGTCTTGGTCTTGAGGCAGTTGAAACCCGTTTATGGGGCGGCTTATTCTTAACATTAGTGATTGCAGGAGTAGGAATTGTACTATCTCTTCCAATTGGAGTTATGTTAGCTCTTGGCAGAAGGTCAAAACTTCCAGTAGTTTCAATTTTATGCACAATTTTTATCGAAATCTGGCGTGGAGTTCCACTAATTACAGTTTTATTTATGGCATCCAACATGTTTCCGCTGTTTATGCCAGAGGGTGTAAATTTTGATAAATTAATTCGTGCATTGATAGGAGTGATGTTCTTCTCAGCGGCTTATCTAGCTGAAGTTGTGAGGGGGGGCTTGCAGGCAATGCCAAAGGGTCAGTATGAGGCTTCACAAGCTGTTGGACTTACATATTGGAGAATGATGGCTTTAGTAATTTTACCTCAGTCACTTAAGATGGTAATTCCCGCGATAATAGGAAGTTTTATTGCAATATTCAAAGATACAACTCTTGTTTTAGTTATAGGTTTATTTGATTTTCTTGGTATTATTCAATTTGTTGGAACAAACCCAGATTGGTTAGGCTTTTCTCATGAAGGTTATGTATTTGCTGCGGCGGTATTTTGGGTTTTTTGTTATGCTATGAGCTGGTATAGTCAGCGACTTGAAAAGAAATTAGATACAGGAAGATAAGTATGAGCTCTGAATTAATGATAGAAATGAAAAATGTTCACAAATGGTTTGGTGAACTGCACGTATTAAATGACATTAATCTTGAGATTAATAAAGGAGAAAAGATCGTTATTTGTGGCCCATCTGGATCTGGCAAATCAACGCTCATCAGATGCATTAATAGATTAGAAGAGCATCAAAGAGGTAATATTATTGTAGAAGGAACAGAGCTCACAAACGACAGTAGAAGCATCGAAAGAATTCGAGGTGAAGTTGGAATGGTATTTCAACAATTTAATTTATTTCCACATTTATCAATTTTGGATAATTGCTCACTTGCACCTATATGGGTACGCAAACTACCTAAGGCTGAAGCTAAAGAAAAAGCTATGGAGTATTTAAAACGAGTTCAGATTGATGATCAGGCGCACAAGTATCCGGCTCAATTATCTGGAGGACAGCAACAAAGGGCTGCAATAGCAAGAGCACTTTGTATGGAACCAAGAATTATGCTTTTTGATGAACCTACTTCAGCTCTTGATCCAGAGATGATTAAAGAAGTACTAGATGTGATGGTCGGCCTCGCTCAGGGCGGCATGACAATGATTGTCGTTACACACGAAATGGGATTTGCTAAAGAGGTTGCTGACAGCATTATATTTATGGATGAGGGTCAAATCGTGGAAGCAAAAAATCCAAAAGACTTTTTTGATAATCCTGAAAGCGAGCGAACTAAGACATTCTTAAGCCAAATTCTATAATTTGGCTCCCCGGACTGGACTCGAACCAGTGACAAAGCGGTTAACAGCCGCTTGCTCTACCAACTGAGCTACCGGGGAATAGGACATATGTTATAACAAAAGATAAAGTTTATATCTAGTTTTACTTTAATAAGAAAGATATAAATACTCTCAATGACAGTACAAAAAGATAATATTTATGAATTTGGATTTGGAAGAAGTGATCAAGTATCTAAAAATGTAAATTTACTTGATGAGGCTGTATTTAGCTTTTTATACGGGGGGTTATTTAAAGTACTTAAATCACTTGCGCTTACAAGTTTATTGGATTTAGAAATTGTATTTAGACTTTATGTAAATTTTTACAAAGGCCTCTCATTCTATGATATTCAATATTTTACTCAGTCTCCAGAGAGAACACTTTGGAGAAGGTTAAAATATCTTGAGGAGAATGGAGTAATAAGAAAATCAAAAAACCAAAAAGATAAAAGAACAATAAGATTTTTATTATCAAAAAATTCATATGATAAACTGAGTAGTTCGATACCAAAAGAAGACTTGGCAATTACAATTTCAAAAATTGCCATGTCCTACGCCGATAAACTCTGGATGTTTAATGTAAGAGATCCAAACAAAGTTAGAAAAACACTTTTGAATCTTGCAAGAAGTTCAGTATCATTAAATGAAAATAATTTTCTCTGTCAATTTGCCTTTGGATTATCATATTATTATGGTGGTAATTTTGACCTTGCTTTGAATCACTCTTATAACTCAATCAAGTTAAATAGGAAGTTTGCACATGGACGCCGATTATTTGGCTCATCTTTATTTCAGATCGATGAGAAAAAAAGAGCCTATCAGGAGATGAACAAAGCACTTGAATTATACGAGGATATTTATGGGCAATGGAGAACATATTATGAGCTTTGGAGATTTAATTTTATCGACGAAAAAATGAAGGATGCACAAAAATATTCAGAAAAATTAATAAGATTACAACCAGAATATCCACAATCTTACATTGCTTATCTTGCATCGCATGAAAAAGGTACATCGATAAGGTCAATGAAGAGTAAACTCAATCAATTGCTACCAAATTTTTCACCTCCAATGATAAAAAATTTTCATTCATGGATACGTGATGATCAAGCAGATAGAATTATTCAGTCACTCAAAAAGCATCTAATTTAAAAATGAATGGAGGCCACGACCGGAATCGAACCGGTATACAAGGATTTGCAGTCCTCTGCGTAACCATTCCGCCACGTGGCCCAAATGTAAGTCTTATATATCATTAATAATCACAAATCGTGAATACTTTTGAAAAGTAAGTAATCATATACTATAAAAACGTATCAATAAAATTATGGAAGAAAAATTACTCAATAAAAATATGATTGAAGGACAAGTAAAGCCAATAAACGGCATGAGTGAGGAACTGCTATCCATTTTTTATTCCCTTGATAGAAATGACTTCATGCCCGAGGCTATGAAAGAAATGTCATATGTTGAAAAAAATATTGTATTACAGGATAAAAGGACAATTTTGAAGCCAAGCCTTATCGCCCAAAT
>CACMAQ010000026.1:0-9886 GCA_902611715.1 uncultured Pelagibacteraceae bacterium
GAGAATGTTGCAGACGCTGAGGTTGTTGAACTTATATATTTGGGGGATCACATTAGATGCAGGTTATCAGTTGAAAAAAATTCGAAATTTATTGTAAAAATACCTAATTCGTTCAATAATTATACCCTTAAAAGAGGCGATAAAAAGAAAATTAGCTGGAATGCTGCAGATTGTCGTGCTCTAGACTATGAGCTTTGAAATTACTTTTTAGCTCTAATTTTTATGGAGGAATAAATAAAATGAAAACTAATACAATTTTATTAGCTCTTGTATCTATGGTTTTTTCGGTAACTATAGCAAAAGCTGATATGACAATTGTTTCATGGGGTGGTGCATATACGAAATCGCAAACACTTGCCTATCATGAACCTTATACTGCAAAAACCGGTATAAAAATAATCAATGACGACAGTGCTGCTGAAGCAGTTGCAAAGTTAAGAGCTATGAATGAAGCTGGTAATGTGACATGGGATGTTGTTGACGTTGTTGGATCTGATGCCATAAGACTCTGTGATGAAGGTCTTGCTTTAGAAATAGACCATGATAATCAGTTAGCAGCTGCACCAGACGGTACCCCAGCTTCTGAGGACTTTGGTGATTTAATTGTCGCGGATTGCTTCGTACCACAAATTGTTTATTCAACTACCTTTGGCTTCAGAACTGATGTTGACCAATGGGGTGGAAAAGAACCTGATGATATTTGTGATGTATTTGATCTAAATGCCTTTCCTGGAAAAAGGTCGCTAGAAAAAAGACCTATTAACAATATGGAGTGGGCATTGTTATGTTCTGGAGTAGCTAAAGCAGATGTTTATGATGTACTTGAAACTGAAGAAGGTCAAAGTATGGCTTTTGCTAAACTTGATGAGATCAAAGACAGTGTCATATGGTGGTCAGCGGGAGCCGATACACCTCAACTACTTGCTGATGGCGAAGTTGTTATGGGATCAACTTACAATGGAAGACTGTTCTCTTTAATCGTAGAGCAAAATCAGCCTGTAAAAATGATGTGGGATGCACAAGTTTACGACTTGGATGGATGGATTATTCCAACTGGGCTATCACCTGAAAGACAACAAGCTGCATTGGATTATCTATACTTCGCAACTGATACTCAAAGACTTGCTGATCAAGCTAAGTACATATCTTACGGACCAGCAAGAGCTTCTTCTGCTCCTTTAGTAGGTAAGCATGCTGAGCTTGGAATTGAAATGGGTCCACATATGCCAACTGCACCTGATAATGCAAAAAATATTTTTGTATATAACTTCACATGGTGGGCAGATTATAGGGACGATCTCGATGCAAAATGGAATGCATGGCTAGCAAAATAATCTTTTACTTTGTAAAAAATTATAACACATAAAAATTAAGGGGGCTTATTTGCCCCCTTTTTTTTTCTAAAGGAAAATATACTGACTGAATCAAAACAAATAGTTAATCAACATGATTTACAAAAGTCACTAAAAAGGTCTCAGGTAAGACAAAAAGTTAATGCGCTTTTATTGATCTCACCATTACTGCTATTCATTTTAATAACATTCGTATTTCCAATAGCTGACATGCTATTCAGATCAGTTGAAAATCAAATAGTAAGCAGGACACTGCCTGGGACGATTGAGGAACTTTCAAAGTGGGATGATGATAGTGTTTTACCCAGCGAACAAGTATACTATCAATTAGCTAAAGATCTCAAAATTGCCGTTGAAAATAAAACTCACACACGATTAGGCTCCAGGCTCAATTACGAAATGAGTGGGATCGCGTCAACGTTTAGAAAGACTGGAAGAAGTGTTAAAAAATGGGATATTGATCAGCAAATTAATTATAAAGAAAAGTTTTTAAATATTGATAAAAAATGGGGAAACATAGAATTTTGGAGATTGCTTAAACTTTATTCACCAAAAGTTACCAGTGGTTATTTTTTAAATGCAGTTGATTTGATAAAAACAACAGAGGGCATTTCTCAGCGTGATGAGACTGAAAGAATTTATTTATTTTTATTTCAAAGAACAATCTATATGAGTGTTCTAATTACACTATTATGTTTACTGATGGGATATCCAGTTGCATATTTGATATCGAGGCTTCCCATGAAATCAGCTAACTTATTACTAATATTTGTTCTATTGCCTTTTTGGACTTCTCTACTTGTAAGAACATCGGCATGGAAAGTTCTTTTGCAGCAAGAAGGCGTTATAAATGATATACTGGTATTTGTTGGCCTTGTTGGGGATCTTGACCGTTTGCAATTAATAAACAATCAATTTGGAACAATCGTTGCTATGACACATATATTGCTGCCATTTATGATACTGCCTTTGTACTCAGTTATGAAAACAATACCTGAAAGTTATGTTAAAGCTGCAAAATCACTGGGTGCAAATGAGTGGACATCATTTAGACGTGTATATTTCCCACAATCAATACCGGGAGTCGGAGCTGGTTGTATTCTAGTTTTTATACTTTCAATAGGTTATTACATTACTCCTGAAATTGTTGGTGGAACATCTGGAACATTCATTTCTAATAGAATTGCATACCATATTTCCTATTCTCTCAATTGGGGTCTTGGAGCTGCTTTAGCAAGCATTCTTTTGGTAGCTGTACTAATACTCTATTATGTATACGATAAAATTATTGGCATAGACAATGTTAAATTAGGTTAAGAGATATGGCGCTTCCAGTTTATACATCAAGATTATTCAGAGCATGGGATATAATATTTAAATGTATCTGCACTTTTGTATTTTTCTTTTTAATTGCTCCAATAATAGTAATAATTCCTCTTTCATTTAATGCTCAAGATTTTTTTACTTTCACTCCTGAAATGTTAAATTTTCAAAGTGAGGGTTATTCCTTAAAACATTATAACGATTTTTTTACTAATGTTGACTGGCAAACAGCACTCACAAACTCATTTCGAATTGCCCCACTAGCAACTCTGATATCAGTTGCTCTTGGTACCGTTGCTGCAGTTGGTTTAAGTCAGTCAGATGTACCTTTCAAAAAATTGATAATGGCTATTTTGATATCGCCCATGATAGTTCCTCTAATTATTTCTGCAGCTGGAATGTATTTTTTTTATTCACGTATAGGTTTACAGGGCACATATTTTGGAATTGTATTGGCACATGCTGCACTTGGAATACCATTTGTAATTATTACTGTAACAGCGACTTTAGTTGGATTTGATAAGAGTTTAACAAGAGCTTCTGCTAATTTAGGAGCTGGCCCAATGCGAACTTTTTTTAGGGTACAGATGCCTTTAATTTTGCCTGGTGTTATTTCTGGTGGCTTATTTGCATTTATAACATCATTTGATGAAGTCGTTGTAGTTCTATTTGTTGGCTCAGCAAGCCAAAAAACTCTTCCCTGGCAGATGTTCACAGGACTAAGGGAACAAATTAGTCCCACAATTTTAGCTGTTGCAACAATTTTAGTTATTTTATCAATATTGTTACTTACTGTTGTTGAATTATTACGAAGAAGATCTGAGAGGATAAGAGGAATTTCAGCTTAGTAACAGTTATGACTATTAGTTCAAAATACTAAAGTTGAAGCCCATCTTTTTTTAATGCTCTTAAAAGATCGTTAAATCGATCTTGCCCAAAGAAGAACTTGTCTTTATATACTGTCAATGGAACTCCATGATGACCGGCTTCTAACTGTTCCTTTTGGTTTGATTTTATTTCATCAATCAAGCTTTGCTCAGCTTCTGTTCGTTTTTTTTCAATATCATTATGATTTAAGCCTAATTTTGATGATGACTCAGAAATTGACTCATCAGAATTCCAATTCTTCATGCCACTCCAAATCTTACTTGAAACTTCTACAGCAAAATCAAGTTGTCTATCTTTTTCTATTGCCTGACAGTAATGACATAATTTAAATATACGTGGCTGATCATCAGAAATTTTACCGGTTAGCATATTTTGTTTTATTGGATCTGGATTTGGTTTTTTAAATATCATACCGAGTTTTTTTGCCTGTAAAAAATAATCAAATCGTTTTAGAAGAAAATATGTAAATAGGTTCTTACCTTTGAAGAATTCTGGTTCTCTTATTGCTAACGGATAGACTTGTTTAAAATTTATATCAACACCGTACTTATCTCTTAACAAAACAATACGCGGTAAGATTAAATAAGAGTATGGGCTTCTAAAAGAGAAATATAAATCTACTTTCATATCTAAAATATTAACCTTTCACATCCAGTATCTTTAAGAAGATCATTCACTTTTATCTGATCATTATCTTCAAGCATTTTATATTCTTCGTTAAGCCACTTTAAACACTTTGCCTGGTAAGGAAATGATTTTTGTTTCCAAAGACATCCATCAATCTCTGTTTGCCATTCTTTATCACCATTTTCTATTGCTTTAGCATTTGATAACTGCGCAGGAACATACCCCTTTCCAATTTCTATCAGTAAATCTTTTACTGTTGATGGCAAAGTATCAATTGACCCCCATTGTTCATCATCTACCTCAATACCAGACTGATCTTCAATTAAACCAACCCAAGCTACTGTCCTGAGAGATACTTCATGACAAATTTCTCTTGGCGTTGGATCAAAGTTTACAAGTTGAGAAAGTTGGCCATACATCGCAAAATCACTTGATGCGGGTCTATTGCTTATCAAATAGGGTGTTGATGTGAGATGTTTCTCAAGTATACCCAATAAACGTCTGAAACTTGCGTCAATAATAGGCGCTGTATCATTGTTGGAACCAACTACCCACAACCTATCTATCTGCCTTTTACTTATCATTCCCTTTAAATTATCTAACATTTCATTTGGCATCGTGCCTATGGTTTGAAGAGGCAATATGGTTCCAGCATTTTCAGCATCTTTTTGATCATGCCATCTATAATGAAACATATATTTTGTTCCCCACTCATCAGCAAAATCTTCAATTAAATAATTTATAAACGCAAGTGCTGGATCAGATGGAATAGTGCTTCGCTCACTAACCTCTTTATCAATCCTTCTTATTAACGGAGTCGAATCTGTTACAGCTTTTAAATTTCCATTTTCATCAGGTAAAACAAATGTTGGTAGTAATCCAGGCTTGGGCTTTTCAATACCCTCTTGATCAAGATATTTTGAAGGGTCTCCCCAAATCATTTTATGAGGAATACGTTTATACCTAAGATATGAAAGCATCTTACGTGTATAGGGTGAGCCAACACCGCCGAGAACAACTAATGGATTTGGCAAACTCATCATTATTCTCCTACTTCTGAATTATTTTTGAACCGGTATCGGTTAGATCTTTTGACTGTTTCATATTTCTCATCAACTCCATAATATCAATTGGTACTGCAACACCTTTTTTACATGCTGGTCTATCTTCCATCATCTGCATCCATCTTTTTACACCTTCAAGACCGTCGATATTCACACCTGACCATTTATATGTTCTTACCCAGCACCAATTTGCAATATCAGCTATGCTAAAATCATCAGCTAGATACTCATTATCTTTTAAACGTGTCTCCATAACTTCAAATAAGCGTCTTCCTTCGTTTTGATAACGATCAATTGCTGGTTGTATTTTTTCTCCTGGCCAATAACGAAAGAAAACATTGGCCTGCCCCATCATCGGACCAATCCCTCCCATCTGAAACATTAACCACTGAATGACTTTTGAACGAGCAACTGACTCTGTAGGCAATAGTTTGCCTGCTTTCTCAGCTAAATAAATAAGTTGCGCACCACTTTCCATTATTGAAAGGTTGTCATTTTCAGTATCAACTATCACTGGGATGCGTCCGTTGGGATTCATGGCTAAAAATTCAGGTTTTTTTTGATCACCAGCTTGTAAATTCACAACATGAACATTGTAAGGTATTTCAAGCTCCTCAAGAGCTACTGAAATCTTATATCCATTCGGTGTAGGTGAAGTATATAATTCAATCATTAATTTCTTTTGTTTCAATGTTTAATTGGCCTGCTAATCCTGCTTCACGATGCTGATAAGCTTCAAGATACTTTGGGTCATTAGGCATCATGTTCTCACCCATAATTTGTCTGGAAGGCCATTTAGCAATAGCAACTACATCCCATAATTCTTCAACTTCCCCAACTGCCATGCGCGTCACGTCTGTGCGTAATATAAGATCGCCACCAATATTTTGTAAATGGTTCTTAACAAATTCTGCATAGATTTTGTATGCTTCTCTGCCGGTCAAATTTGTTTTTCTTCCATCCTTATATTCAGCCTTATCTTTAAACTTTAATAAATTAACCATATAGATTGGCTCATTATCATTTGTAGTTCCAAAGAAACCCCTCATCTGATCCTTACTGGGATAAACCTTGTTTTTGACTTCCATCACTAACCTTATTCTTGATTATATTAAGAATAAACATTATTTAATAATACTAAAGGGGAAAGATTATGAATAAATTTTTAGTTATTTTAAATACTATTAATGGGATCTTGTTCATTACAATTGGCCTACTCTGGGTAATTTCTCCTTACGTTGCCGGAGCTAACTTTGGTATATTAGAAATTCCTGAAGGATTAGGTCGAAGCAGTCTAATTGGTGATGTAGGAAGCTATTTTTTCTGTATTGGGGTGATGATGATACTTGCAGTTTATACCTTAAGAAGTATTTGGTTTTACGCGCCCGCGATGCTTTTGGGTGTTACTGCTTTATTTAGAGTGATCTCATGGTTAGCACATGATGCAACCTTTGCAACTCAATTTATTATAATTGAAATAATAGTTATTATTTTGTTGCTCGTTACATCGAAGAGAATATCTAGTAAATAAATATGAAAAAAATTTATTTTTTTTTGATAGCTGCAATTTTAATATTAATCATTGCAGTTGTTGGAATAAGAACTGTTACTGTTCAAAATGTTTTGATAGATTTTGATTTTAATAGACAATGGAATAATCAAGATAAATTAGTAACTTTTGATGGCGATTATCTTATTGGTCTTGTTTGCGGATCACGAGGGCCTTTACCGGGTAAAGGAAGAGCAGAGCCCTGTATTATGATAAAAACTCCTGATCATATGTTTGTGGTTGATACTGGGGATGGTAGCAGACAAAACCTTACAAATTGGAGTATTAATCTTGGTAACTTAGATGCAGTTTTATTAACTCACTTACATTCAGATCATATTTCTGATTTAGCTGACTTTCACCTTTATTCATGGGTAACTCAAAATAGAGGTAAAAAACTACCAGTGTATGGGCCATTGGGTACCAATCTCGTTACCGAGGGAATAACAAAAGCTTATGAGCTAGACACAGAGTGGAGAACTCTTCATCATGGAGAAGAAGTAGCACCTTCTGACTTTGCTGGTTTTGATACAACAATAATAAATTTAAATGATCCAGTTATTTATGATGATGGTAAACTTAAGATAACAGCCTTTGAAGTTGAACATTTCCCAGTTGATCCTTCACTAGGCTATCGTTTTGATTACAAGGGCAGGTCAATAGTAATAAGTGGTGATACCGACTACAGTGAAAACTTAGTTAAACAGTCGAAAAATGCAGACCTTCTGTTTCATGACGCTCTGTCTCATAATATGATAGGAAGATTAGAAGAAATTTCAGAAGATACAAACCCCTTATTATCTACTGTCTTTTATGATATTCAGGATTATCATGCTTCTCCAATTGAGGCCGCTCAAGCTGCCAATGAAGCAAATGTCAAGGAGCTAATATTCTATCATTTGACACCAGCTCCTCAAAATTTCATTGCAAAAATAATTTTTGTGAGAGGTGTTAATGAGGTACGTCCAGACAATTGGACATTAGCGGATGATGGTACGATGGCAATTTTGCCGATAGAATCAGAGGATATCACCATTACGAATATTCAATAACGACAAAATAAATCTATCGATTTTTTTGAAAATTTAATTAGACGATTGATCTTTTTGCTGTAAAATTTTTTCCCATGAGCGCAACAAATTCACTCCTCAGATTTTGGGAAGAACAAATGGGAACCTCACATCGCTCAAGTAAGCATTTTTTTAGAAAAACTCCGTCTCATTATCATATGATGCTCCTTGTAATGTCAGCCCATCAAAATAAAGAAAAGCTATGTGTTGAAGAATTAAAGACAAAACTCTTCCACACATCTCGGCCTAAGTCATCAATGATGATTAATGAGGCTTGTGACAGAGGTTTCATACATTTGGAGAAAACAGAGAACGATAAAAGACGAAAAACAGTCAAACCAAGCTCAGAGTTGATAAAAGAATTTAAAAATTATCTTAATTCAATGAAAAATATTAATTGGAAGTCTGAATAATTAATTCAAGAAAAAATTTTTTCAAAAAAATTAGACATTTCTCGCCATGAATGCTGATCGGCGTGCGCATCATAGAATAATCCTGAGTTTCGATCATTAGCTTCAGGGTTTGTAAAGGCATGTCCAACATTGCCGTAGGCATGAATTTGCCAATTTGCTTTTTTTGAATTTAATTCATCAGCTAAATCAATCATATTTTGTGGGGTGGCCATGGGATCATCGTATCCATGTAGAATTAAAATCGATGAGTCAACTTTTATTGTTCCTTTTAATTTCTTTCCTGAACTTGCTGTTGGTGCGTCATATAATCCATGAAAACTAACAACCCCTTTTACATCTTCGCCTGCCCTAGCCAAATCAAGTGCACATTTTCCTCCAAAACAAAATCCAATTGCTCCTGTTTTGTTTTCATCAACTTTATCAAAATTCTTGAGGGTTTCAAAAGCATGGATCATTCTTTGTTGAAGCAACACCCGGTCAGAATTAAATTCATTCATCAACTCCATTGACTCTTGAGGATTTGAACCTCTTCTTCCCTGTCCATACAAATCCATAGCAAATGCAAAGTACCCAAGCTCAGCAAGTTGTTCTGATTTCTTAATATCAAAATCAGAATGGCCCCCGTAAGCATGACATACAAGCACACCTGGTCTTGGTGTGTCAAAACTATCGTCATAACTTATTGAACCCTCAAATTGCACACTAGAATTAGCAGAACCATAAACTAGTTTTTCAGTTTTGATCATGCTTATAGAATACCCTCATATGAGTTAATGTAAAGTTGCTTCATTTCATCAAAACTTATATCTCGTGGGTTTGGTCCAGTGGATGGATCTTTCAAGGCCATTTCACTAAGTAGCTCAAAATCAAATTCTTGATTAAGCTCCTTCAGTGTATGAGGGATAGCAAGTTCATCTCTTAGCTTCAATATCCACGACAGAAATCCATCAAATGTTGAATTTTCTAATTCTAAGTATTTTGTTAACAGTTCTATTCTCTGATTTATAATTGGTTCATTAAACTGAAGTACGTATGGCATAAATATTGCATTTGAAAGACCGTGATGGATATCATAAACTGCATTTATAGGATGAGAAAGAGAATGTATTGCTCCTAGTCCTTTTTGAAATGCAGTTGATCCCATTGATGATGTTACTAACATTTTTGATCTTGCAAATATATCATCTGAATTTTTATATGCACTTAGAAGACTATCTTTCACGTTCTTCATCCCTTCTAGTGCAATGCCATCCGCCATAGGATGAAAACCTCTAGCACAATATGCCTCTAAACAATGAGCTAAAGCATCCATACCTGTTGCAGCTGTGAGATGAGGTGGAAGAGATAAAGTTAAATTTGGATCAAGTATTACAAGGTCTGGCAAGAACGAGGGATGAAATATTATTTTTTTTGTCTTGTCGCTTTCGTCTAAAATAAGTGATGCGCGGCCTGTTTCAGATCCTGTTCCAGCCGTAGTTGGTATCGCAATTACTTTTGGAAGTTGATGTGTAATTGCCCTTATCCAATTATCCCCAATATCTTCGAAAAACCAAAGGTTTTCCTTTTGTTTTGTCATAAATGAAATTGCTTTACCAGCATC
>CACMAQ010000027.1:0-8162 GCA_902611715.1 uncultured Pelagibacteraceae bacterium
AAAAGATCCATTAGATAAAAAAAATGTAATTCTTGAAGTCAGAGCTGGTACAGGTGGCGATGAAGCAGCTTTATTTGCTAATGATCTTTTGCGCATGTATCAGCGCTATGCTGAAAATCAGGGATGGAAAATTGAATATATTTCCATTTCAGATTCTGAAAAAGGAGGCATTAAAGAAGCAGTTGCGAAAATCTCAGGTAGCAGCGTTTATTCAAAACTTAAGTTCGAGTCTGGTGTCCATCGAGTTCAAAGAGTACCAGAAACTGAGTCTCAGGGAAGAGTTCATACGTCCGCAGCGAGTGTAGTTGTATTACCTGAAGCTGAGGATCTAGATATTCAAGTCGACGATAAAGATATTAGAGTTGATGTATTTAGATCTAGTGGTGCAGGTGGACAACACGTTAATACAACTGATAGTGCAGTTAGAATAACTCATGTTCCATCTGGTATCGTCGTACAACAGCAGGATGAAAAATCTCAACATAAGAATAAAGCGAAAGCTATGCTGGTTTTAAAAACAAGATTATATGATTTCGAGCGTAAAAAACAGGACGATGATATAGCGGATAAAAGAAAATCACAGATAGGTTCAGGTGATAGATCAGAAAGGATCAGAACCTATAATTTTCCTCAGGGAAGAGTGACTGATCATCGCATAAATTTAACACTCTACAAACTAGAGCAAATATTAAATTCTACAGGATTAGAGGAAGTTATCACAAATCTAATACTTGAAGATCAAGGAAGATAATATGTTCTCAATAAATAAGCTTCTATATTCTGAAGATTCTTCTATACCTATTTTAGAAAAAAAAATACTTTTGAAGTATATTCTAAATACTTCTAATGAAGAAATTAATATTAGTCATAATAAGCTACTAGATCATATTGAATTGGGTCAATATAAAGAATTAATTCAAAGAAGAAAAAAAAGTGAGCCAATTGCATACATAATTAATAAAAAAGAATTTTGGAAAGATGCATTCTTTATAGATAACTCAGTATTAATTCCAAGACCTGACAGTGAAATTATAATTGAAACTGCTATCAAATACTTTCCTGATACAAACCAAAATCTTAAAATGTTAGATCTAGGCACAGGTTCCGGATGCTTGATAATTTCGCTGCTAGGGGAATTTAAAAATAGTCAGGGTATTGGCATCGATTTCGATAAAAAGGCTTTAAAAGTAGCGAAGCAGAATAAAAGTAATTTACTAAATGAAAATAGATTAAAATTTTGCCATGCAGATTTTTCTAAATTCAATACAATAAATTATGATCTTATAGTTTGTAATCCACCATATGTTTCAACTTCATCAAAAGATAATATGCTCAAGGACGTTCAAGACTTTGAGCCTGAAATCGCTCTTTTTGCTAAAGAAAACGGATTAAGGTGTTTTAAAATGGTTTTAGATAATCTAATTAAATATGAAAATAAAAAACAATTGATCATTTTTGAAATCGGTTACAATCAATTAAAACCAATTCAAAAACTGCTAAAAAATACTGGTTTTCAGCTTATTTCAGTAGAAAAAGACATCTCTGATATACCAAGGTGTATCGTTACAAAAAGAATATAAATAAAAACTTGATTAATTTTGAACTTAACACTAGTTTACGTAGTCTCGATTAATAAATTACCTAAAAATTAGGTTTAAACTTTCATAGTGAAAAATAGAAGAAGCCGACCTTTTAAAAGGTCAAACAATAGGAACAATGATAACTTTGCTAATGGTAATAATAATACCAGAGTCAGAGGCAATCTATCTACAGTTCTTGAAAAGTATAAGGTCTTAGCAAAAGATGCAGCAGCATCAGGCGATTATGTAGGTGCCGAAAACTATTTACAGCATGCTGAACATTACAGCAGACTAATTAATGATCGCCAAGATCGTTATAATGAAAAAAATGGCTCGGTGAAAACTAATGGAAATGAAGCTGCTAGCGTTGATAAGACTGTTGAAACACTAGATCCCGCAAAGGCTATTGAAGAAGCTAATTCATAGAGTTTAATTCAGATACTTCAGCATTAATTCTTTCTTTCTCAGCTAAAAAAGTTTTCAAGTTTTTGTCTTTAAGTTGTTTACCTGAAGGTAATTTCATTTTCATTGGATTAATTCTTTTTCCATTAAAGATTACTTCATAATGTAAGTGAGGGCCTGTAGACATTCCCGTATTTCCAACATAGCCAATTACCTGTCCTTGACGGACTTTAACGTTTTTTTGAATACCTGAAGCATATTTGCTCAGGTGAGAGTAACTAGTTTTATATCCATTGAGATGCTTGATACGAATATATTTCCCAGCACCCCCATTATTGCCAACAAATTCTATATGGCCTGTGCCTGCAGCCATTATTGGTGTTCCAGCGGGTGCTGCAAAATCAACTCCTTGATGTTTTTTATTGTAACCCAAAATTGGATGTTTTCTCATTCCAAAACCAGAGGATAGCCTTGCCCCATTAATTGGTGTTTTCATAAGTGCTTTAGTTGCGCTCTTACCATCACTATTAAAGTATTCAACAAATTCATCCCCTTCAGATTGGAACCTATATAGCTCATATGATTCATCATCAAGACTAATCTCTGAAAAATTAATATTTCCGGATTTAATATAATTGTTTTGTGAGTCTGTATAAATCTCGAAAAATATTTTTATCTTATTTCCTTTTCTAATATCTCTTTGAAAATCGATATCAAAACTATATAACTGAACAAACTCCATTATAATTTCATCTGGTGTGTCTATTTTTTTAAGAGACTCATAAATACTGTTATGAATTTCAACTTCATAAAGTTTTAACTTACTGAATAGTTTTTTTTTGTCTTCACCTGCAACAAACTTATTATTAACTTTTTTTACATAGATTTTTTTTTCAATATCAGGATATATAATAATTTCATTAATTATCTTTTTATCATTAATGGACTTGGTGTAAGTTTCAATTAGTGTTCCTACTTTTAATTTTCTTAAATCTATTTTTTTAGATATAATATTGACAACATCATTAATTTCGTCATCTTCAAGATCTGCTTGCTTTAAGGCTCCGGTAAAAGTCTCTCCTTCTTGCAGGTAGTATTTTTGGACGAGTGTAAAATCAATTTCTAATTTTTCCTCAATATGAATTTGGTTTTCATCCGTTACAATTTTCTTAGGAACTTTTTTTTCTCTAGCTAAATTTTCTCCAAACAAAATAGACAAAAAATATGAAATACCAATCAAGAAGATAAAGCTCAGTAAGAGAATAATCTGATTTCTATTGATGAAGGTCATTTTGGGATATTGGTATAAACATTTTTAGAGTTTTTTCATAAATATTATTTCTAATTGATGCGAAACTCCTACTTAATCAAATAAGTAATTGAATTCGTTATATAATTATAATTTTGTAAAAATGTTAGTTTTCTCCCTTTTATGTCCTTTGCTGCTTGACTTTTTGGCTCTATACAGTAAAAAACGCTCACCCTTGTTCGGTGATGCTCTGAGCCTGCGGCATATGACTATTTATAGTCTTAATATAATCGATCTGGCATTTTATTCCTTATCTAAAGGGGTAAGTGTTTTTTGCCTGCGCGATTATGCTATTGGAAAAGTAAATTGAAAGAGAAACGTGGGCGGTAATTCCGCAGTACAGAATAACCGTACACGTTTATTGGATTGCATAATTTATTTTATGCAACTCCGCCAATAAGTTTGTGTGCGTCATTTTTAAACTTGAGAGTTTGATCATGGCTCAGAATGAACGCTGGCGGCACGCTTAACACATGCAAGTCGAACGAGATCTTCGGATCTAGTGGCAGACGGGTGAGTAACGCGTGGGAACCTGCCCAGTAGTAGAGAATAACTTGGGGAAACTTAAGCTAATACTTTATACGTCCTTAGGGAGAAAGCTTTATGCGCTATTGGATGGGCCCGCGTTAGATTAGTTTGTTGGTGAGGTAACGGCTCACCAAGGCGACGATCTATAGCTGGTCTGAGAGGATGATCAGCCACACTGGGACTGAGACACGGCCCAGACTCCTACGGGAGGCAGCAGTGGGGAATATTGGACAATGGGGGCAACCCTGATCCAGCGATGCCGCGTGAGTGATGAAGGCCCTAGGGTTGTAAAACTCTTTCGTCAGGGAAGATAATGACGGTACCTGAAGAAGAAGATCCGGCTAACTCCGTGCCAGCAGCCGCGGTAATACGGAGGGGTCTAGCGTTATTCGGAATTACTGGGCGTAAAGCGAGCGTAGGCGGATTTGTAAGTTGGAGGTGAAATCCCAGAGCTTAACTCTGGAACTGCCTTCAAAACTACATTTCTTGAGTTTGGTAGAGGAGAGTGGAATTCCTAGTGTAGAGGTGAAATTCGTAGATATTAGGAGGAACACCAGTGGCGAAGGCGACTCTCTGGGCCAATACTGACGCTGAGGTTCGAAAGCATGGGTAGCGAACAGGATTAGATACCCTGGTAGTCCATGCAGTAAACGATGAGTGCTAGATGTTGGGAATTTAAATTTCCAGTATCGCAGTTAACGCGTTAAGCACTCCGCCTGGGAAGTACGGCCGCAAGGCTAAAACTCAAATGAATTGACGGGGACCCGCACAAGCGGTGGATCATGTGGTTTAATTCGAAGATACGCGAAGAACCTTACCGGCCCTTGACATACCAATCGCGGACTTAAGAGATTGAGTCTTTCACTTCGGGTGGATTGGATACAGGTGCTGCATGGCTGTCGTCAGCTCGTGTCGTGAGATGTTGGGTTAAGTCCCGCAACGAGCGCAACCCTTACCTTCAATTGCCAGCACATTATGGTGGGAACTTTGAAGGAACTGCCGGTGATAAGCCGGAGGAAGGTGGGGATGACGTCAAGTCCTCATGGCCCTTACGGGCCGGGCTACACACGTGATACAATGGTAACTACAAAGGGCAGCGAAGGAGCGATCTGGAGCAAATCTCAAAAAGTTACCTCAGTTCGGATTGCACTCTGCAACTCGAGTGCATGAAGTTGGAATCGCTAGTAATCGTAGATCAGCGCGCTACGGTGAATACGTTCCCGGGTCTTGTACACACCGCCCGTCACACCATGGGAGTTGGTTTTACCTGAAGCTGGTTCGCTAACCGTAAGGAGGCAGCCAACCACGGTAAGATTAGCGACTGGGGTGAAGTCGTAACAAGGTAACCGTAGGGGAACCTGCGGTTGGATCACCTCCTTTCTAAGAGTAATTTTTTGAGTTCGTATGAATTTAAAAAATATTTAACTTAGTAATTATAAGTGGCTTACCGTCCTCGTTTCTCTTTCACTGTTTAAAACTATAAAGCCTTACGTTTGGGCTTGTAGCTCAGTCTGGTTAGAGCGCACCCCTGATAAGGGTGAGGTCGGTAGTTCGAGTCTACCCAGGCCCACCATGACGTGATATCTCTTGGGGCTGTAGCTCAGCTGGGAGAGCACCTGCTTTGCAAGCAGGGGGTCACCGGTTCGATCCCGGTCAGCTCCACCAAGTTTTAAGCTTTTCCATTTACATCGTGAAGTGACATCAATACTAAATTAAAATTTTATTGAGAATTCAAATCTAAGTGTCACAAGAAACAACAAGTTTGTTTTTTGTACATAGAATAATCAAGCGTTTAAGAGCATTTGATGGATGCCTTGGCACACAAAGGCGATGAAGGACGTAGTACGTTGCGATAAGCTTCGGGGAGTGACGAACACACTTTGATCCGAAGATTTCCGAATGGGACAACCCAACTCTTTTGAGTTATTGCTAACTGAATACATAGGTTAGTAAAGCGAACCCAGTGAACTGAAACATCTAAGTAACTGGAGGAAAGGATATCAACCGATACTCCGTAAGTAGTGGCGAGCGAAAGCGGACTAGGCCAGTAGCATTAATTGTACAACCAGAATTATCTGGAAAGATAAACCATAGAAAGTGATAGTCTTGTATGGGTAATGACAGTTAATGTTCTTGAGTAAGACGGGACACGTGAAATCTTGTCTGAATATGGGGGGACCACCCTCCAAGCCTAAGTACTCTTGTGTGACCGATAGTGAACTAGTACCGTGAGGGAAAGGTGAAAAGAACCCCGACGAGGGGAGTGAAATAGATCCTGAAATTGAATGCTTACAAGCTGTCGAAGCCCGTAAGGGTGACGGCGTACCTTTTGTATAATGGGTCAGCGAGTTAGTTTAAAGTGCAAGCTTAAGCCATAAGGTGTAGGCGCAGCGAAAGCGAGTCTTAATAGGGCGACAGTACTTTGGATTAAACCCGAAACCGAGTGATCTAGCCATGAGCAGGTTGAAGATAAGGTAACACTTATTGGAGGACCGAACCAGTTGACGTTGAAAAGTCTTTGGATGACTTGTGGTTAGGGGTGAAAGGCCAATCAAACTCGGATATAGCTGGTTCTCCGCGAAAACTATTTAGGTAGTGCGTCATATGAATACCATCGGGGGTAGAGCACTGGATGGGCAAGGGGGGAGAGATCCTTACTAAGTCCAACCAAACTCCAAATACCGATGAGTACTGTGTGGCAGACAGACTACGGGTGCTAAGGTCCGTAGTCAAAAGGAAAACAGTCCAGACCAACAGCTAAGGTCCCCAAGTTATTGTTAAGTGGGAAAGGATGTCGGACGACCAAAACAGCCAGGAGGTTGGCTTAGAAGCAGCCATCCTTTAAAGAAAGCGTAACAGCTCACTGGTCTAAATAAGTTATCCGGCGCCGAAGATGTAACGGGGCTAAACAATACACCGAAGCTTTGGACACAATTTATTGTGTGGTAGCGGAGCGTTCCGTACGTTGTTGAAGGGAGACTCGTGAGAGCTCCTGGAGATATCGGGAGTGAGAATGCTGACATGAGTAGCGACAAACAGAGTGAGAAACTCTGTCGCCGAAAATCCAAGGGTTCCTGCGCAAGGCTAATCCGCGCAGGTTGAGTCGGCTCCTAAGGCGAGGACGAAAGTCGTAGTCGATGGGAACAAGGTTAATATTCCTTGACCAGATGAGATGTGACGGATGACGTAAATTGTCTATCCTTATATGGATTGGATAGGCAGTGAAGTTGTTCCAGGAAATAGCCTCATCATAGACCGTACCCGAAACCGACACAGGTGGATAGGTAGAGGATACCAAGGCGCTTGAGAGAACTATGCTGAAGGAACTCGGCAAATTGCCTCTGTAACTTCGGAAGAAGGAGGACCTATGTTTGGGCAACCAGATGTGGGTGGCACAGAAATGGGGGTAGCAACTGTTTATTAAAAACACAGGACTCTGCAAAGCCGCAAGGCGAAGTATAGGGTCTGACGCCTGCCCGGTGCCGGAAGATTAAAGTGAGTGGTGCAAGCTACGACCTGAAGTCCCGGTGAACGGCGGCCGTAACTATAACGGTCCTAAGGTAGCGAAATTCCTTGTCGGGTAAGTTCCGACCTGCACGAATGGCGTAATGATTTCCCCGCTGTCTCCAGCGTAGACTCAGCGAAATTGAATTCTCCGTGAAGATGCGGAGTACCCGCGGTTAGACGGAAAGACCCCGTGCACCTTTACTATAGCTTTACATTGGTATTAGAAATTACATGTGTAGGATAGGTGGTAGACTTTGAAGTGGAGGCGCCAGCTTCCATGGAGTCGTCCTTGAAATACCACTCTTGTAATTTTTGATATCTAACTGAGGTCCATTATCTGGATCCAAGACAGTGTATGGTGGGTAGTTTGACTGGGGCGGTCGCCTCCCAAAAAGTAACGGAGGCGTGCGAAGGTAGGCTCAAGCTGGTCGGAAATCAGCTGTTGAGTGCAATGGCATAAGCCTGCCTGACTGCAAGACTGACAAGTCGAGCAGAGTCGAAAGACGGTCATAGTGATCCGGTGGTTCTGAGTGGAAGGGCCATCGCTCAACGGATAAAAGGTACGCCGGGGATAACAGGCTGATACCGCCCAAGAGTTCATATCGACGGCGGTGTTTGGCACCTCGATGTCGGCTCATCACATCCTGGGGCTGGAGCAGGTCCCAAGGGTTCGGCTGTTCGCCGATTAAAGTGGTACGCGAGCTGGGTTTAGAACGTCGTGAGACAGTTCGGTCCCTATCTGCCGTGGGTGTTGAAGAATTGAGAGGAGTTACTCCTAGTACGAGAGGACCGGAGTGAACGTACCAATGGTGTACCAGTTGTCGTGCCATCGGCAT
>CACMAQ010000028.1:0-7893 GCA_902611715.1 uncultured Pelagibacteraceae bacterium
AAATCACTTAGTGCCGGCTGTGACCTTGTTCTGCACTGTAATGGAAAAATCAATGAAATTAATAAGATAGCTGAAAGAATTAAGAATGAAGCTGAGCCTATTTTAATACCTGACGATCTCATCGATATGTATCAGACAAAATCGGATTTCTCACATGAAGAAAACATAAAAGCCTACGAATATCTAACTAAGCAGCTTTAATGTATTTTATCGTATATAAACATCATCTGTTATATAATAGAGAATCAAAAAATTGAAAAATGGAAGATATTTCAAGTACTTATACTGAACAGGATGCATCTAATCAAACTAGCCCAGATGATTTGATTGTAAACTTGGGAGAATTCGAAGGTCCTCTAGATCTGCTGCTAACATTAGCTAAATCTCAAAAAGTAGATTTAATGAAAATTTCCATTCTCCAGCTCACAGAGCAATACTTGGAGTTTATAGAAAAAGTTCGTAATCGCAATTTAGAGTTGGCAGCTGACTATCTTGTTATGGCAGCTTGGATGGCTTACCTAAAATCCAATTTGTTAATACCAAGAGAAGAGTCAGGTGAAGAATTGAGTGCTGAAGAAATGGCAGAAAGATTGAAATTTCAACTCAAGAAACTTGAAGCGATTCGACAAGTTTCTCAAAAATTAATGAATTTACCAAAACTTGGTACTGATTTTTTTAATAGAGGGATGCCTGAGGGCATTAGGTTGATACGAACGCCTGAATATTATCTGGATTTATACGACCTTTTAAAATCATATGCAGATCAAAGGTACAGAACTGCCTATTCATCGATGACTATTGAAAGACCACCTGTTTTTGCAATGGAAGATGCACTTGTTAGACTTCAAAGAATGATAGGCGATGTTCCAGAATGGACCCGGCTTGAGAAATTTTTACCACATGAATTTTCAAATGGTAAAAGCGCCAGATCAGGTGTAGCAGGAACCCTGGCTGCAGCAATGGAACTTGTAAGAGAAGGAGTACTTGAAGTGCAGCAGCTGGTTCCTTTTGGACCAGTATTTTTAAAAAATAAAAAGGACGATGAATTCATTAATTAAATAAATTATGTCTGATGAAGTAGAAAAAAATAATGTCATGAATTTTCCATCTGAGGATATGGATAATCTTAGAATTCTCGAAGCTCTTCTATTTGCGGCAAATGAACCCCTCGATGCAGAAAGTTTAAAGGCAAGATTGCCGAAGGGTACAAATTTAAACAAATTGCTAAATTTAATTGAAGCTCAATATAAAAATAGGGGAGTTAATCTTGTCAAAACTGGCAATAAATGGAGCTTTAAAACTGCCACCGATCTTGCACCAATGATGAAAAAAGAAAAAATAGTTCAAAGAAAACTATCAAAGGCTGCTACTGAGACTTTGGCAATAATCGCCTATCATCAACCTGTTACAAGAGCTGAAGTTGAAGACATAAGAGGAGTTCATTTCAGTCCTGGAACTCTTGATGTTCTTATGGAGTTAAACTGGGTGAGGCCAATCGGTAGAAAGAAGGTACCAGGAAGGCCCATTATTTACGGTACAACTGAGAGGTTCTTAGAGTACTTCCAGCTAGAACAGGTCACTGATTTACCTGGCCTTGAAGAATTAAAAGCAGCTGGTCTTTTAGAAAGTCGCCTGCCTCCAAATTTAGACATTAGAGAACCAAAAGAAGTTGATCACAGCCAGATAGAACCATTCGGAGAAGATGAAAATATAGACGATCTGATTCAAAGTGGACATGAGGCAGAATAGAAACTAGCCTTAAATTGTGAAACGTCTTATCAAAGCAATCCTGTTTGCAAACATTTTCTTCTATATTTGCAGTTCAATATCTTCAGATCCGTTACTGCCAGGTGGCAAAACCTCGAATGAGGTTGAAAATAAAAATAGTTTTTCTCTGGTTGCAAGAAATTTAGGAGATAATTTAAAAATCAATTTTCTTGTAGGAAATGCTTTATTCGAGAGAATTTGGGAAGATGCAAAATTCTCAGAAAATATTGCAAGAGATGGATTAGGACCTTTTTTCAGTGCTCGTTCGTGTGAAGCATGCCATATTTCTGATGGACGAGGACATTTGCCTATAGATGAATCTGATAACGCAGTATCTGTTGTTATTCAAATTTCAAAAAACCAGGACTCGATTTCAGACGGCATTAAAAATCTACCAGATCCCATTTACGGAAATCAAATTAGTGAATTCTCGGTTGAAAGTATTCCAAGAGAAGCGGACATTGTTATTAATTATGAATATGTGCCAATATCTTACAGTGATGGTCGTATAGTCGAATTAAGAAAGCCAGTAATTAAAATTAGAAATTTTAATTACGGAGATATTAATCAAGATACAAACTTTTCAGCAAGAATCGCACAACCAATGATTGGTCTAGGTTTAATTGAAAACATTAGTGAAACAGATATTTTAATAAATGCAGATGAGAACGACATAAACGGTGATGGCATATCTGGAAAAGCAAATATTGTTTGGCACAATAAAAAAAATGATTTTTCCCTCGGTCGGTTCGGCTGGAAAGCGTCACAACCTACGGTCTACCAACAAACTGCTGATGCTTTTTTTCATGACATGGGTTTATCAAATAAACTTTTTGATAACCCATTTAACTGTACCGATGCACAATTGAGCTGTCAAAATGCAGTAAGTGGAAATAGCAAAAGCTATGATGGCTATGAAGTCTCTAATGATCAATTGGATCTAGTAGTTTTTTATTCATCTCAACTTGGTGTACCAGTAAGAAGAAACGTGAAAGATATTAACGTGGTTAAAGGTAAAGAAATATTTTTTAAAATTGGTTGCAATTCTTGTCATACTGAGAGATTTGTTACAAAAAATGAAAGTACGCATCAAAATTTAGCCAATCAAATTATATACCCTTATTCAGATTTTTTGCTGCATGATATGGGTGAACAGTTGTCTGATGGTGTTGATGAATTCAATGCCAGTGGCTCTGAATGGAGAACGCCGCCTTTGTGGGGAATAGGGTTGACATCAGTGGTATCTGCAGAATATGGATTTTTACATGATGGAAGGGCTCGAACAATTGAGGAGGCCATATTATGGCATGGCGGGGAAGCCTCTAGAGTGTTAGAAGAGTTCAAATCTTTAGATAAAAATCAAGTAAATCAATTAATTAGCTTTATAAATTCATTATAAACTCAAATCAGTAAAGTTCGTCATATTTGCTATTGATAATCATTCTCAATAAGTTATATAGAATGAAATTTAGTATCATTCTAAAGAAGGGAAAAATTTATGAATTTAGTATTAAGATTTTTAGTGGTTGCTGTAATTACATTTGTAACAGTTGGCAGTTCATTCGCTAAAGAAGTCAATTTGTATACGTCAAGGCACTATGATTCAGACGATGCATTATATCAAAAGTTTACGGATGCTACTGGCATCAAAGTAAACGTTATTTCAGGTAAAGGAAAAGCATTAATGGAAAGACTTGCTTCAGAAGGAGCAAACTCTCCTGCCGATGTTTTTATTACTGTTGATGCTGGTAATCTATGGAAAGTTCAAAAAGATGGAATGTTCCAAAGTATTAGCTCAAGTGCTATCGACTCAATTGTACCAGAAAATTTAAGAGGCCCAAACAATGAATGGGTGGGAATAGCTAAACGTTCTAGAGTAATTTATTACAATCCAGTAAATGTTTCTGCAGAGGATATGGAAGGGCTTACGTATGAAGATCTTTCAGATCCAAAATGGAAAGGCAGAGTTGCAATAAGAAGTTCTGGTAATATGTACAATCAATCTTTAGTTGCCTCACTGATTGCTAATAATGGTGTCGATGCTACTGAAAAGTGGGCACACAGATTTGTAGGCAATTTTGCAAGAAAACCTGAAGGTAATGACAGAGCACAGATTATGGCAGTTGCAAATGGCGAAGCAGATGTTGCTGTAGCGAATAGTTACTACATTGGTTTGATGTTATCTGGTAAAAAAGGCGAAGAACAGCAAGCTGCTGCCAGAAAAGTTGAACTTCATTTCCCAGGCCAAGATGGACGAGGAGCTCATATTAATGTAAGTGGAGCTGGTCTTATGAAAAATGCTCCAAATGCAGGTAATGCTGTTAAGTTCATAGAGTTCTTGCTTAGTGAAGAAGCTCAAAGTCACATAGTTAATAACACTTACGAGTTTCCTATGCTTGAAGGTGTTGCACCTAGTGATTTAATAGCTCAATTTGGTTCTGGTTTTAAAGAAGATCAGACTTCAGTTGCAAGCTATGGTGAATTCAATCCTGATGCTGTTAAGTTGATGGATAGAGTTGGTTGGCAATAATTTATCGCTAACCAGTTTGAGGTAATTTGGCCACCGTCTCTTCTTCTCATTAGTATCCAAAGTCAAATTACCTCAACTAAATTGAGGTTATATTTATGAATAGATTACCAAATGTAACATTTAAGATTAGGTCTCAAAATGAATTTGAGACGGGGGTAATGTGTTATCTTGAAGGAGATAAGGCATGGATGTCAATTTCCTCTAGTGATTTATTTTCAGAAAAAAGAGTTTTAATATTTTCATTACCTGGTGCCTTTACTCCGACTTGTTCATCACAGCAATTGCCTGCATTTGATGAGAAATTTGAAGCTTTTAAAAACTTAGGAATTGATGAAGTATTTTGTGTCTCCGTTAATGATTCATATGTCATGAACGCTTGGAGTAACTATATGGGCGTTAAAAATGTGCAAATGATTCCAGATGGAACGGGTCAATTTACAAGGATGATGGGCATGCTTATTAATAAAGATCATAATGCATTCGGTATGAGGTCTTGGAGATATGCAGTTGTTGCAAATAATATGGAAATTGAACAGATGTTTATCGAGCCAGGTCTTAATGATACAGGAAATGATGATGATCCTTATATTGAAACAAATCCTGATAATATATTAGAGTTTCTTAAATAAATAGTATAGATAACAGCAACTATTTATGAAGTTAGATTTTTGGCAAATAACACCAGTAGCAACATTTGCAATTTTTATTGCTCCAGTATTTATTGTGCTATTCAGTCTTACTGGTGATTACTCTGACAACTGGACACATTTGTATAACCATGTACTTTTTGGTTATATAGAAAATTCTATTTATTTAGTTCTTGGGGTCTCAATTATGGTTGCCATAATTGGTGTCGGCACTGCCTGGTTGGTAACCAACTATAATTTTACAGGAAAAAATATTTTTGAATGGGCGTTAATTTTACCACTTGCTGTACCTCCATATATACTTGCCTACACTTTCACTGGTTTATTCGATACCTTTGGTACTGCGAATAATTTAATGAGGGATCTTTTTGGGCTCGGTGCAGATTTTATTTTTTTTCCTAAAGTAAGAAATGTTCCTGGAGCGATTGTAGTATTTTCCTTCACTCTATATCCATATGTATATCTTGTGAGCAGAATGGCCTTTATAAATCAATCTAGATCAATTCTTGAAGCGGGTAGAACTCTTGGACTTGGTAAACTAGAAGTCTTCTATAAATTAGCTGTTCCAATGATTAGACCAGCAATTATTGGGGGCCTCATGCTCGTAATCATGGAAACTTTATCTGATTTCGGAGCAGTTGATCACTTTGCTATTTCAACTTTTACAACTGGAATATTTAGAACATGGTACGGCATGTATGATATTGAAACCGCAAAGCAGTTAGCTTCATTGTTACTCATATTTGCAATTCTATTAATTATATCTGAACGTTACTCTCGAAAAAATGCTAGATATTCAAATGCCAGCTCAGTCTTTAAGCCGCTTTATTTAACTAGGCTGAAAGGTAGTTCAAATATTTTAGCAATATTAATCTGTTTCGTTCCAATCTTTGTTGGTTTTTTATTGCCTGTGATGGAACTTGGGTACTGGGCATTTAATTATAAGTTAGATTTTTTTAATGATAAGTTTCTCACGACTGCATGGAATACATTTTACTTAGCAATAATAGCAGCCTTCTTATGCAGTTTATTAGCTGTTCTTATAAATTTCTCAATTAGATATAAAAAAAATAATTATCTGAAGTTTATGAGTTCCTTTTTGACTGTTGGTTATGCGGTGCCAGGTTTGATACTTGCAATTGGCGTTATGCAGCTACTCACATTTTTAGACAGAAACATGGGAGATTACTATTTTGATTTTGTGCTTACAGGTAGTCTAGTTGGATTAGTTTTAGCTTATATAATAAAATCCTATGCGCTCTCAAGTTCTACGATTGAAGCTGGATATCAGCGTATAAATATGAGAATTGATGATGTAGCGAAAACACTTAAAACATCAGGCTGGTCCCTTTTATCATCAGTTCATTTGCCATTATTAAAAACTAGTTTTCTAACAAGCATGTTATTGGTAGTTTCAGAAGTCATAAAAGAACTTCCCGCAACGCTTATTTTGAGACCATTTAATTTTGATACATTAGCTGTATATACTTATATATATGCAGCAGAAGAAAGAATGTACGATGCTGCTGCACCTTCTATTGCAATAGTTATGGTAGGGCTTATTCCAATAATAATATTGACTAGAATGATCAGAAGTTCTAGACCTGCATCAAGAGATTAATAATGGATATAATTCTTGAACTAAAAAATATAAAACATAGCTTCACACGAGATAATGAAGTTTTAAAAGATATTTCTCTACAAGTAAATCGCGGCGAGATAATTACAATCTTAGGGCCATCTGGATGCGGCAAAACTACATTACTAAGAATCATTGCAGGTCTTGAAGAACAATCAGCAGGAACAGTATCGATAGATAATGAACTTGTTTCTGGGCATTTAAATCATGTAAATACTGAGGAACGAAATATTGGATTGGTTGTTCAGGAAAGAGCATTGTTCCCACACCTCTCGATTGTGAATAATGTAAAATTTGGAATAAAAGGTACGAATAAAAATAATACCGAGAGAGCTATGAGTTTATTAAAGTTATTTAGTGTTGAGAGATATGCAAAAAACTATCCACACGAAATATCAAGTGGTGAACAACAAAGGGTTGCATTGGCAAGAGCTATGGCGCCAAATCCAAAAATTTTGTTAATGGATGAACCTTTTGGAGCTTTGGATAAGGAATTAAAAGTAAGATTGAGATCTGAAACAAATAAAATTCTTCGTGATAACCTCACTACAACTATCATTGTTTCTCACGATACTGAAGACGCGCTAGCAATGTCTGATAGAGTATTAATCATGAAAGATGGTAATTTTATTCAAAACGGCAAACCTGAAGATGTCATCTCTATAAGTTCAACCGCATCTCAAAAAAACCTTATTTAATTACCTTTTATTTGATGGCAATTTTTAACTTTTACTAATAAGGTATTAATATATATATATTATTAGAAATAATTGAGGAACAAATGGGTATTAGTTTTTGGCAAATATTAATCGTTGTAGCGCTTCTTGTTATACTTTTCGGTAGAGGAAAAATATCTGAATTAATGGGTGACGTAGCTAAAGGTGTAAAAAGTTTTAAAAAAGGCATCAATGACGATGATGAACCAAAGTCAATAAATAAATCAGACGAAGACTCCAAAGAGTAACCTTAAGTAATTGTTATGTTACCTGGTATCGGAGGAGTAGAGTATCTTGTCATTGCAGCATTAATTATCATTTTTGTTGGTCCGAAAGATTTGCCAGCTGTACTCAGAACTTTTGGAAAATGGTGGGGTAAAATCAGAAACTTCTCAAGAGAATTTAGATCCAGTATCAATGAGATTGCAAAAGAAACAGGTGTAGACGATATTAAGTCTAAAGTTGAAAATACAAATCCAAAAAACTTTACAGACGAGATGCGTGACTCGATAAATAAAAATATCATTCAGTCAGAAAATCAGAAAAAAGAAAATGAGTGATACAAAGGAAACGTTAGATGAAGGAAAGCAGCCT
>CACMAQ010000029.1:0-7303 GCA_902611715.1 uncultured Pelagibacteraceae bacterium
GATTTTAGTAAAATAATTGATTCTTACTCATAATTAGATATATAACTCATTTTATGGAAACATCTTTATTAATAATCCACGCTTTACTGGCAGTTGTATTAATTATTGTTGTACTCGTTCAAAGAGCAGAGGGTGGTGCACTTGGCATTGGTGGCGGTAGTGACGGCATGTCTCCTAGAGGAAGCGCTGACATATTAACAAGAACAACCGCAATTGTTGCTGTATTATTTGTTATCACAAGTATAAGCCTAACTGTTTTAAGTTTAAAATCATCAGATAGAACTCTTAATTTTGAAAATACAGGCACAGAGCAAACGAATGAAGGTTTAATAGAAGATTTACCTGAATTACCACAACTAGATTAATACCTTTGATTTAATTAAGACTCTGTAGTATAAAATACTTCCATGACGCGATTTATATTTGTAACAGGCGGCGTGGTTTCATCTCTTGGTAAAGGCTTAGCTTCTGCTTCTTTAGCGTCTTTACTTCAACATCATGGCTATAAAGTAAGGATTCGAAAATTAGATCCATATCTAAATGTTGATCCAGGTACAATGAGTCCATATCAGCATGGTGAAGTTTATGTAACTGATGATGGCGCAGAAACGGATTTAGATCTCGGTCATTATGAAAGATTCACTGGCGTAGTTTCTAAAAAATCCGACAATATTACCTCTGGAAGAGTATACCAAAAAATTATAACAAGAGAGAGAAAAGGGGAGTACTTGGGTGCTACAGTACAAGTTATTCCTCATGTTACAAATGAGATTAAAGAATTTATTTCAAACGATCTTGAGCGAGAAGATTTTGTGATATGTGAGATAGGTGGAACAATTGGCGATATTGAAAGCTTGCCTTTTATAGAAGCTATTAGACAATTTCATAATGATAATGGGCGTAAAAATTCATTATTTATTCATGTTACTTTGGTTCCATACATTGCAAGTTCAGGTGAATTAAAAACAAAACCTACTCAACATTCAGTAAAAGAATTGAGAAGTTTGGGCATTCAACCAAATATTTTATTGTGCAGATCTGACAGAATAATACCTGAAGGAGAGAGAAAAAAAATTGGTTTATTCTGCAATGTTCAACATAACTGTGTAATTCAAGCAATAAACGCAAATTCAATATACGAAGTTCCAATTAATTTTTATAATGAAGGATTAGATAAGAGAGTCCTAGAATATTTCAATTTAGATACAAATAAAACTATAGATCTCAAAATGTGGTCTCAAGTTTCTAAACATGTTCTTGAACCTGAAGGAAAGGTCGTAATTGGAATAGTAGGCAAATATACAGGACTCGCTGATGCTTATAAATCACTGAATGAAGCATTATCTCACGGTGGAATTTTTAATAATGTAAAGGTTGAATTAAAATGGTTTGAATCTGAAGAATTAAACAGTACCAATTCGTCAAGCTTATTAACAATTTGTCATGGCATTTTAGTTCCTGGAGGATTTGGTGAAAGGGGTTCGGAAGGAAAAATTGCTGCAATTAAGTATGCGAGAGAAAACAAAATACCCTATTTTGGAATATGTTTTGGAATGCAACTTGCAGTTATAGAGATGGCAAGAAATATATTAGGCATACAGGATGCAAATTCGAGCGAATTCTCTAATTGCAATAATTCAATTGTCGGCCTGATGACAGAGTGGACTACTTCAGATAATACGATTGAAAAGAGATCTAAAAATGATGGCCTTGGCGGAACGATGAGACTTGGATCTTATGAAGCAAAATTAAAAAAAGGTAGTAAAATACATAATATATATAAAGAAGAAATTATCAATGAAAGACATCGTCACAGATATGAAGTGAACAATAAATTTGCTCAAGAATTTGAGAACAAAGGTGTTATCTTCTCCGGTTATTCACCAGATGGATTGTTACCTGAAACTGTTGAATTGAAAGATCATCCATGGTTTATTGGAGTACAATATCACCCTGAGTTAAAATCAAAACCATTTGAACCACATCCTTTATTTAAGTCATTTATAGATGCAGCAAAAAAGATACAAAAATGAATAAAACAGTAAAATTGAATAATTTTGAATTTTCTAATTATGATAAATTAAATCTTATAGCTGGACCATGTGTTCTTGAGTCCCATAGTCATGCTAAAAAAATGGTTGAGGCACTCTTAGAAATTACTACAAAATTAAAAATCAATTTTGTTTATAAGACCTCTTTTGATAAGGCAAACCGTACAAGTTTACATTCTGAGAGAGGTTTAGGAATTGATGCTTCATTGGAAATATTTAAATCTCTAAAAGACGAATATAAGATAAATATTTTAACAGATGTACATAATGTATCTGACTGTGAGAAATTAAAAGATTATGTTGATATATTACAAATTCCAGCTTTTTTATGCAGACAGACTGATTTATTAATTGCTGCAGCAAGGACTGATTTAATAGTAAATATTAAAAAAGGTCAGTTTTTAGCTCCGTTAGACATGATTAATGTCTCTAAAAAAATTGAAGAGAGCGGTAATAGGAAAATACTTTTGACTGAAAGAGGGGCTTCATTTGGTTATAATAACTTAGTTTCTGATATGAGATCACTCGAAATTATGAAAAGTGAGATAGGCTATCCTGTAATTTTTGACGCAACTCACTCTGTACAATCACCCGGAGGAATGGGTGATAAAAGTGGAGGAGATAGAAAGTATGTGCCGGCTCTATCCAAAGCTGCTACGGCAGTTGGTGTTGCAGGTGTATTTATGGAAACTCATAATGATCCAGATAACGCTCCATCCGATGGACCAAATATGGTCAAATTAGAAGATATGAATGATTTGATAAAAAAACTCATTGAAATTGACAATTTAGTCAAAGAAAAATAAGTATCTAACAAAGTATTTATGCATTTTATAAAAAATATAGTTTCCAGACAAATATTCGACAGCAGAGGCAACCCGACTGTTGAAACAGACGTTTTTTTATCAAACGGTGTCTTTGGCAGAGCAGCTATTCCTTCTGGTGCATCAACAGGTAAAAATGAGGTTTTTGAATTAAGAGATAATAAAAAGTCATATCATGGAAAATCTGTTTTAAAGGCAGTAGACAATGTCAATACCGTAATTTTTGATACACTTTCTGGTTATGATATTCTTGGACAGGAAGAAATTGATGAAACTTTAATAGAATTAGATGGAACGCCAAATAAGAAAAAGTTAGGGGCAAATGCAATATTAAGTGTTTCTCTTGCTTGTGCTGACGCGGCCTCAAAGTATTTGGGTATTCCCCTTTATAAATATTTAGGTGGATCCAAAGCATTTAGAATGCCAACACCTATGCTTAATATCATAAACGGAGGTGCCCACGCGAATAATAACCTATCATTTCAAGAATTTATGATTATACCTGTAAAATGTAAAACATTTACAGAGTCTATCAAAAAAGCATCTGAAGTTTTTCACACACTTAAAAAAATTTTAGAAAAAAAAAATATATCAACCGCAGTTGGTGATGAAGGTGGTTTTGCACCGAATTTAAAAAATGAAGACCAAGCCTGCGCTCTTATAAAAGAGGCAATTACAAAAACAGGATATAAATTAGGAAAAGATTTCTTTTTGTCGTTGGATGTTGCAGCATCTGAATTTTATACTAATAAAAAATACAAAATTTTGTCAGAGAAAAAATCATTTTCTAGTGATCAATTGTCAGATTATTTAATCAAATTGTGTAAAAAATATTCTATTGTTTCTCTTGAAGATCCATTTGCGGAAGAAGACTGGAAAGCATGGCAAAAATTTAATCAGAATTATGGATCTGAAATACAAGTTGTAGGGGACGATATCTTTACAACAAATATAGATTTAATTGCAAAAGGCATACAAATGAAAGCCGCAAACGCTGTCTTAATAAAGGTAAATCAAATTGGAACGTTAACAGAAACCTTGAAGGCAATAGAACTTGCTCAAATGAATGGCTTAGAAACTGTTATTTCTCACCGATCTGGAGAAACAGAAAATACATTTATTGCTGATCTATCAGTAGCAACAAATTCGGGCCAAATTAAAACAGGGTCAATGTCTCGGTCTGAAAGAACTGCTAAATTTAACCAACTAATTAGAATTGAGGAATTCCTAAATACAAAAAACTCTTTAAAAATCAATAAGTTCTACTAATTAAATATTAAATAAATAGAACAAAAAGAGTCCAAATAGTATTTTATCTATTTTTTTTTGCCTTTTATATCCTTAGAAATTGTACTGATTCGTCAAATATGATTCTCTTACTCAATATGAATAAGATTGTTACGTTAATGATGGCAATTAAGAATTATTATTCTTATTTTTTTCTTCCTCTAATTTTATTATATTTATTATTTAATATTTTTGATGGAAATAATGGCCTCTTATCTCACTCAAGACTAAACGCTGAAATTGCGAACCTTGAAACAAAGGTAAAAAATATTAAAAGTAGCAATAGCTTATACGAGGTTAAAATGTCTTCTTTGCAAAAGTATGATAAAAATACTGATTTAGTTGATGAACAGATAAGAAACGTTCTGGGCTACGGAAAAAATAACGAATTCATTATATTTTTTGACAATTAGTATCCACTTGAAATTACGTTGATTTACCTTTATTTATGGTAAAATATCAATGCAAAATAACATATCTAAAGCCCTTTTAAGAAAGAAATTTTCTTCAATTGACAGCCCAGCTAAGCCTGAGTGGATAAAAGTCAAAATCCAAACAGATAAAATTAATCAAATAAAGAAAACATTAAAGTTCAATAGAATCGTAACTGTATGTGAAGAAGCAATGTGCCCCAATATGTCTGAATGCTGGGCAAAATCTCATGCTACTTTTATGATACTTGGTGATATTTGTACAAGGTCTTGCAGTTTCTGCAATATCAGTACTGGAAAACCAAATCAAGTAGATCATACTGAACCTTTAAGAGTAGCAAATTCTGTAAAAAAATTAAAATTATCTCACGTAGTTATAACATCTGTAGATAGAGATGACCTTAAAGATGGAGGAGCTCAGCATTTTTCAAATACAATTAATGAGATAAAATTAAAATGTCCTAATACAACTATAGAAATATTAACTCCTGACTTTAGAAACAAAAAAAATTCAATCGAATTGCTTTCTAAATGTCAAATAGATGTTTTTAATCATAACTTAGAAACTGTTAAATCTTTATATAAAAGTGTGAGGCCAGGTGCTGATTATAAACACTCACTAACCATTCTTAAAAATATTAAACGACTTAATACTAAACTGTTTACTAAATCAGGAATTATGATTGGTTTAGGTGAGAAATTTTCTGAAATTATGAAGTTAATGGATGATTTGAGACATAACGATGTAGATTTCATAACCATTGGTCAATATTTAAGACCTACAAAAAACCATCATCCAGTAATTGAATATCATAGACAGGATTACTTTAGCAAACTCTATGAAGAAGCTATAAGTAGGGGATTTAAAATAGCATCGTCATCACCTTTTACAAGATCATCATTTCACGCTGAAGATGACTTTAAGAAACTTAAAAATTTGAAGTTTAATGCCTAAACAAGAAGAAAGCAAAATAGTTAGTTACACCAAAGATCAAATGTTCGATTTAGTTGCAGATATTGATCGTTACGATGAATTTCTTCCTTGGTGTAATAATTCAAAAATAGTTAATACAAAAATGGATGGTGAAAAAAAAATTATTATTGCTGATCTAGAAATCGGTTACGATCAATTTGTCTATACTTATCGTAGTGAAGTTAAGCTTCATGAAGATAAAAGTCAAATTAATGTAAGGAACTTAGATGGACCATTTAAATATCTAGAAAATAGTTGGAAATTTATTACTGTAAATGATTATGAATGTGAAATACAATTTTACATTGATTTTGAATTAAACGTATCACTTCTTGATATTTTGATGAAGAAATTTTTTGATCTCGCATTTCAAAAAATGGTTAATGCATTTGTCGCGCGAGCAAATGATATATATTAAATCTTATTTAAATTTTTTATTATTTCCTTTAATATAAATTCAGTGCTCTTCACCTGAATTTTCCTTCTAGATTTTTCCCTGAAATTCTTTTTTATTGTCTTATAATGATATTTATTTTTTATTTTTATTCCTAGACCAAAATATACGCAACCAACTGGCGTTTTATAACTGCCACCATTTGGTCCAGCAACTCCTGTTACAGATACATGAATTTTACTGTTACTAATTTTTTTCAAACCCTTAACCATACTTAAAGCTGTTTCATGGCTAACTGCTCCATATGTATTTATTACAGTACTAGGTACTTTTAAAAGAGAATTTTTAAAATAATTTGAATATGATATAATCGCACCTTCAAAAAATTCTGATGATCCGCTTATACTAGTCATAGCAGTACTAATCATTCCTCCTGTACAAGATTCAGCGATACAAATATTAAAATATTTTTTTTTTCGTAATTGTTTTATTTTTTGAACATATTTACGCATTAATAGATAATATAATTTTAAGAGCCATAACAATTACCAAACTGTAAATACCAGCTACAATATCGTCCACAATTACCCCTTTAGAGCCTTCCATATTTTCAGCTTTATTTACTGGATATAACTTATATATATCAAAAAACCTAAAAGCACAAAAAGCCAATAAAACTTCAAATATATTGAAATGTAATAAAAATATTAATGGTAGTGATTGTCCAATAAATTCATCAATTATAACTTCAGGCGGGTCTTCTTTCTTTTTAAAATTTATATAAATATCCACCAATTTGAAAGAGCTTAAAAATACTAAAATTAATATCAAATAAAAAAAATAAATATTTAAAAAAGTAATTGAAAGATACCATACAAAAATTGCACAAATAGAACCTAATGTTCCTGGTGCAAATGGTATAAAGCCTATACCAAAGAGAGTCACCAGGTATTTAGCAAATATATTCACAAATTTATTAATTTAATTGTTGTCCAACAAGCTATAGCCTTTGATTTACCAATTGTTCCTACTTGATCAGCAGTTTTAGCTTTCACACTTACCTTACTCAGCCGGCACTTTAACAAAGATGAAATATTTTTTGCTATTTTTCTTTTATAATTTTCCAACCTTACTTTCTGACAGATCACAGTACAATCTATATTTGTAATTAAAGAACTCTCCATTTTAATTTTTTTTATAGTTTCATTTAATAATATTGTAGATGAAATATTTTTATATTTATTTAATGCAGGAAAATGAGTGCCTATATCCCCTTTATTTTTCGAACTTAGTAACGCATCTATTATTGAATGTAATACTACATCTCCATCAGAGTGACCAAT
>CACMAQ010000030.1:0-7075 GCA_902611715.1 uncultured Pelagibacteraceae bacterium
GTACTCCTTTCTATATTTACGGTAAATACATATTTTGCAATATTTGCGACTACAGGTGTCGTATTGGCAGCCACATACTCACTATGGCTTTATAGAAGAATAATATTTGGTGCTTTAATTAAAGATGATCTATCTGAAATGTTTGACTTAAGAAGAAGAGAGATAATTATTTTTCTTCCCTTAATTATCCTAACAATATTCATTGGCTTATATCCGAAACCAATCATCAATATAATTGAACCTTCAACGGAAAAAATTGTAAATCAAATTAAAATGAAATTAGATTAAAATGCAAAGTTTAGTATACATATTACCTGAATTATTTTTATTTATAGTTGCAACAGTTTTGTTAGTGACTGGCTTGTTTTTGAAAAATATAAAGCTTATTAACCTGCTTGCTATATTTTCACTTTTAATCGCAGTTATCTTAATTTTAAACCAACCCTTTCAATCAGCCTTTCTAAATAGTTTTGTCGTAGATGAATTTTCACTAGTACTAAAAGTTATGATACTAATAGGCTCCATTGCTTCATTGATTATGTTTGTATCAAGTAAAGATGACCTAAATATAAATATTTACGAATTTCCAATTTTAATAATTTTCTCAACTATAGGTATGATGGTGATGGTTTCAGCAAATGATTTGCTTGCAATGTTTATAGGATTAGAGCTTCAATCATTAAGCCTTTACGTTCTAGCGGCTTTGAACAGAAACAGCTTACTGTCATCAGAAGCAGGAATTAAATATTTTATCCTCGGAGCTCTTTCTTCAGGCTTATTACTCTTTGGAATTTCATATATTTATGGATTTTCAGGAAATACAAACTTTAATCTAATCGCTGTAAATATTAACCCCGAAAGTCTGGGTTTAATTATTGGTATAGTTTTTGTATTGGCAGGACTAGCTTTTAAAGTGTCAGCAGTTCCTTTCCACATGTGGACGCCCGACGTTTATCAAGGAGCACCAACTCCGATTACAGGATTCTTCGCCCTTGCTCCAAAAATTGCTGCAATGGGTTTACTTGTTAGATTCTTATTCAATTCATTTGGTGAGATTTATATTGACTGGCAACAAATTATTTTTTTCATATCAATCGCATCGATGATGCTCGCTGCCTTTGCTGCCATTGCTCAAACTAATTTAAAGAGACTAATGGCATATAGCTCAATAGGTCATATTGGATATGCTTTAATAGGTGTGGCCTGTTTTACCGATGAGGGGTTAAGGTCATTATTAATATATTTAATGATTTATTTAATTATGAATATTGCTGTTTTTGCTTTTTTACTGTCCTTAAAAAGAAACGATGGATATTTTGAAAGTATTTCAGATTTATCTGGAATGCATAAAAATCATCCTTTAAGGACCATGCTAATTGCATTGATTATGTTTTCTTTAGCTGGCATCCCTCCTTTAGCTGGCTTTTTTGGTAAATTTTATATTTTCGTTGCAGCTATTGAGTCTCAAATGTTGTTTCTCGCAATCATTGGCGTCATAGCAAGTGTTATCAGTGCATTTTATTATTTAAGGATTGTTAAGATAATGTATTTTGATGAACCTAAAGAAGAATTTGATGGATCAAGCATCAAATCACTTAATCTGCTTTATTATCCTTCATCAATACTAATTATTATTTTCTTTATTTATCCATCGCCAGTAATAAATATTTCTGAATATGCTATTCATTCAATTATTTAATGTTAGATCAAATTCAATCAGAAATTATTTTTCATGAAGTAATCGATAGCACAAATTTAGAAGCTAAAAGATTAATTGAAAATGACAAAATAAAAAAAGCAACTTGGATTATAGCAAATAGACAAACTTCAGGTAAAGGGAGAAACAATAATAAATGGGTTTCAGAGGTAGGTAATTTTTACGGCTCATGCGTTTTGCCAATTAATTTGGATCACAGAAAGATACCATTTATCTCATGTATAACTTCTTTGTCTGTATATGATGCAATTAAAAATCTTTTACCTAATAATGCCCTTTTAAAAATTAAATGGCCAAACGACATACTATATAATGATGCTAAATTAGCTGGAATATTAATAGAAAATTTACTAGGTGAAAGCGCGAGTTTTTCAATAATTGGAATTGGTATTAATTTAAAAAATTCACCAAACATAAATAATCATAAAACTATCTCTATAAAATCTATAATAGAAAATGAAGTTATGCCAAAAGATATACTTGGAACATTAGACTCCAATATCAATAATTACTTAAATATTCTTAACAGTGATGATATTTCAGAATTAATTGAGTTATATAAAAATAATTGCTGGAAAATGCGAGATCGGGTTCGTTTTTTACAAAATAATATTGAATTTGAAGGCATATTAGATGATATAACTGATACATTTGAGATTCTAATTAGAGTGAATGGAGAGCTTAAGAAATTCAATTCAGGAGAACTGTCATTTAGTTATTAATCATGAAGGTTTTAGTTGATATAGGAAATACAAATGTATTAATGGGGAAATATGACAATTCGAGATTAATTGATCAAGTACGACTTGAAACTTACACAGTTATAAGTTCACCAGATGATATATTGAAATCATTAAGTATTTTTTTAGCTGATGTAGAATATGTTTTAATATCGGGTGTCGTACCACAAGCTCAAAAAAATTTACGAATTTTGATCTCAAAAAATTTTGAAAATCTATCAATTAGACAATTAAATACTTCTGACTTAGAGGCATTTATAAAATTCAATGTTATCAACCCAGCTGAAGTTGGAGATGACAGGATCATTAACTCAATAGCGGCTATAGATAAGTATGAACCTCCTTTTATAATTGTAGATTTTGGGACAGCCACTACGTTAGATGTTGTAGATAAGAGCGGTGCATATTCTGGAGGGTTAATTTGTCCTGGTGTCAACTTATCAATAAAGTCACTGTCAGATGGTGCTGCGTTATTGCCACTTATAACTTTTAAAAAGCCTGAAACATTAATTGGTAAACATACAATTGCCGCAATGGAGTCGGGTATTTATTGGGGGTATATTAGTTTAATCGAGGGCTTGATTGAGAGATTGAAAAGGTCTCACGAGTGCTCTAACGCAAAAGCTATAGCAACTGGAGGTTTATCAAAACTATTTGAAAATGACCTTAAATGCATTAACTATTTCGAAAGAGATCTTACTCTTGAAGGTCTTTTAATCGTAAGCAATAAATTACAATGAGCAAAGGTGATAGATTAGTATTTCTGCCTTTAGGAGGCACTGGTGAAATTGGGATGAACATGAATCTCTATGGATACGGTAAAGAGATTGATGACATGAAATGGCTAATTGTTGATGTTGGTATCACATTTGGAGATGAGACCACACCAGGTGTAGACATCATTTTACCTGATCATGATTTTATAAAGGAAAGAAAAGATAATTTATCTGGAATTATAATAACTCATGCTCATGAAGATCATGTTGGTGGTCTTGCATATCTTTGGCCAGACTTAAAATGTCCTATTTATGCAACTCCATTTACAGCTTCAATAATAAGACTAAAATTTGAAGAAAGAGGATTGGATCATGAAGGTTATTTGAATGTAATAGATCTGTCTTCTGAAATACAAATAAAACCCTTTGATATAAAATTTCAAACTCTGACGCACTCAATACCAGAGCCAAATTCACTTATCATAAAAACAAAGCTAGGGAATATATATCATACTGGTGACTGGAAAATTGATGATGATCCAGTTGTAGGAAAAGCTATTGACTTTAACGAACTCAAATCAAACACAAAAGATATTCTTGCAATGGTTTGCGATTCAACAAACGTCTTAACAAAAGGGAGATCTGGATCAGAATCAGAAGTTAAAAATAATTTAACTGAAGTTATAAAAGGAATAAAGAATAGAGTTTTTGTAACATCTTTTGCTTCAAATGTAGCAAGACTTGAAACAATTGCCCACGCTGCAAAGGAAACAAATAGATCGTTAGTCGTATTAGGCAGATCTATGCATCGCATGATAAGTGTCGCAAGGCAAAATGGTATTCTTAATGATATAGATGTTATCTTATCTGAAAAGGAAGCAGTTAAAAAAAAGAGGGAAGAAGTACTGTACCTTTGTACAGGCAGTCAAGGTGAACCAAGGGGTGCAATGATGCGAATTGCAAATCAAGATTTTCCTCATGTTGATATTGATTTAGATGATACCATTATTTTTTCATCAAAAATTATACCTGGCAATGAAAAGAAAATTTACCAATTGTTTAATCGACTCTCAGAGTTAGGTGCAAATGTTATAACTGAGTATGATGAAAATATACATGTCTCGGGTCATCCATGTTTAGATGAAATGGTTGATATGTATGAAAATATTAAACCCGCAATTTCAGTTCCAGTTCACGGTGAACACAGACACTTAAAAAGACATTCAAATCTTGCGAAGGAAATGGGTGTAAAGTTCCCAATGCTAATTTCTAATGGAGATATATTGCAAATTGCTCCTGGATCGCCATACGTGGTTGATCAGTGTGACTCTGGCAGACAGTACTTTGATGGAAATAGATTAGTAAAAAGTGAAAGCAGTCATATTAGAGATAGAAAAAGAATGGCTTATAATGGCGTATTGAATGTTACATGTATAATTGATCAAAAAATGAATTTAAAAGAAAACCCTTTGATTATTAGCAGTGGCATAGTAAGCGATCAAGAATATGAGAATGATGAGATGGTATATTTATTAGAAGAGGAAATTTATAAATTTTTTGAGGATAAGACAAATTTATCAAAAAAAGAAAAAAAACTATATCAAAAGCTCGAGACATTATCGCGAAATTTTGTTTTCAAGCATACTCGCAAAAAACCTTTGACAAACATAAGTATTGTTCATATTTAATTAGTATGATTGGAAAATTAAATCACATTGCTATTGCGGTACCAAATATAAAAGATGCTGCTGAACAATATAAAAACATTTTTGGCGCAAAGGTTTCTGATCCTGTTGAACAACCCGACCATGGCGTAACAACAGTATTTATAGATTTAGGTAATACAAAAATAGAATTGTTAGAGGTTCTAGGTGAGGGGTCTCCAATTCAAAACTTTATTGATAAAAATCCAAAAGGTGGAATGCATCATATTTGCCTAGAAGTAAATGACATTAATACTGCAATAGATAAATTAAACACTCATGAAGTATCAATAACTGGAACTGGTAAACCAAAAATTGGTGCTCACGGTAAACCAGTAGTTTTTCTTCATCCAAAAAGCTGTAACGGAACACTCATAGAGTTAGAAGAAGTATAATTTGGGTATAACTGGCTCAATTATCATTTTTTTATTAATTTGGTGGTTAATTTTTTTCATATCACTCCCAATTAATATAAAAAAAAGTAGGACAGGAAACTATATAGATGGGGAAGATCCTGGGGCGCCTAATAATCCACAATTATTTAGAAAATTCCTAATTACAACAGTTGTTTCAATAGTCATCTGGTTTATCATATATAGTTTTCTAAATAATGAAGGCTTTCTGATGTATATCTTAAAGCTTTTTTACATAAATGAAGTTATCTAATTATTTTCTACCTGTATTAAAAGAGTCTCCAAGCGAAGCAGAAATTGTTTCTCATAAACTTATGCTGCGCTCTGGTATGATCAGTCAATCAAGTTCTGGGATTTACTCTTGGCTACCTCTTGGGTTAAAGGTTTTAAAAAAAATCGAAAACATCGTCAGAGATGAACAGAATAAGGCGGGAGTTAATGAAATATTAATGCCAACTATTCAACCCGCAGATTTATGGAAAGAAAGTGGACGATATGAAGATTATGGAAAAGAAATGTTAAGAATTAATGATCGTCAAGAAAGAGAAATGCTTTATGGCCCGACAAACGAAGAGCAAATAACAGATATATTTAGAAGAAATGTTAAATCCTATAAAGAGCTTCCAATGCTGCTCTACCATATACAGTGGAAATTTAGAGATGAATTAAGGCCAAGATTTGGAGTAATGAGAGGTAGGGAATTTTTAATGAAAGATGCTTACTCTTTCGATATTGATTCAGCATCATCAGAAGATACTTATAATCGTTTTTTTATTTGTTATTTAAAAACATTTGCAAGATTAGGTCTCAAAGCAATACCTATGGCTGCTGATACAGGACCCATTGGAGGAGATCTCTCACATGAATTCATAATTATTTCTAATACGGGTGAAAGTGATATTTATTTTGATAATAATATACTTAATGAAGGAAATAAGATTTCTGACATTAGCTATGACGACGACCTAAATTCAATTGTTGAAAAATTTAAAAGTTATTATTCTGCTTCAGATGAGAAACATGACAAGGCTAAATTTGATGAAATAGTTCATAAAGAAAAACAAATGAATTCAAAAGGAATTGAAGTGGGTCACATATTCCATTTTGGAACAAAATATTCAAATTCAATGAAGGCAAATGTTTTAGATTCTGATGGAAAAGAAAAAACAGTACACATGGGATCATATGGAATAGGAATTTCACGTCTAGTGGGCGCTATAATAGAGTCCTCCCATGATGAAAATGGAATAATATGGCCTGATGCAGTGACACCATTTACACTTGGTGTTATAAACCTAAAGCCAAAAGACGATGAAGCCTCCTCAATTGCTAATAAAGTTTACAATCAAATTAATGATAAATCTGAAGTTTTATTTGATGATAAGAATGATAACGCAGGAGTAAAATTTTCTAGAATGGATTTAATAGGTTTACCACATCAAATTATAATAGGAAGCAAAGCTGTGTCGGACGGTCTAGTAGAGTATAAAAATAGAAAAAGTGGAGAAACAGAATTCATTAACCTAGATAAATTAGGTAAGTTTCTAGAAGAAATGAACGTTTAAACAAAGTGCCATTTAATTATTTTGAGAGATTTATTGCTTTTAGGTACCTGGTTCCTTTGAGAAAAGGTGGGTTGTTGTCAGTCATTTCATGGCTTTCATTTATTGGGATTTGTATTGGTGTTGCAACATTAATTATTGTGATGTCTGTAATGAATGGTTTTCATGATGAACTAAAAAAAAGAATTATTGGTTTCAATGGGCATATTTATATTAAAAACATA
>CACMAQ010000031.1:0-6510 GCA_902611715.1 uncultured Pelagibacteraceae bacterium
AAATAGTTGATGTTCATCAATCTTATCTAAGAAAGAAGCATTTAAAAGTTTTTACATTAAAAAAAGATGTTAAGTGGTTTGACACTGGTGATGCTGAAGAAATGCTTGAAGCTTCAAACTATATTAACAAATATCAAATAAAAGAAAAAAAGCTATTTGGATCTATCGAAATGGACTCATATCTAAATGGATGGATTACAAAGAAACAACTTAGAATTCTTATTAATCAAATGCCCGATTCAAAGTATAAAGAAAAATTAAGTTCACTTGCTTAATGTTTGATAAAAATTCATTAATAAATTTGTTAGAGTCAAATTCTATTAGTTACAAAATTACTGAACATAAACCACTGTTTACAGTCGAAGATTCTAAAAATCTTCGAGGTTCAATTGATGGCGCACATTCAAAGAATCTTTTTTTGAAAGACAAAAAAAATAATTTTTTTCTAGTAAGTTTCATTGAGGATATTATTGCTGATTTAAAAAAAGCATCAGTACCTTTAAACTCCAAAAAATTGTCTTTTGCAAATGAAGATTATTTAATGAATATTCTAGGTATCAAACCTGGATCAGTATCTCCATTTGGATTATTAAACGATAAAGAAAAAAAAGTTAAATTTTTCATTGATCAAGAGTTTATGGAGTATGAAATTGTGAATTTTCATCCTTTAATCAATACGTCAACAGTGTCGATAGCTCCGAATGACCTGATAAATCTGATTGAACAGCATCATTCAAAAGTAGAATTTATTAATATGAGAGATTTTCAAAAATGACTCTAAGAAAAGCAAAATTTATTAAAACCAAGAAAAAAATAAAAGCGAATGTTTTTGATTTGCATTTTGATGAAGTTAAATGGGTAAATGGAAAAAAAACTATCAGGGATCTTATTGTGCACAATGGTATAACTTGTATTGTTCCAATAATTGATAAGAAATTTATAGTTTTGCTTAAACAATATCGATACGGATCAGATCAAATTATGCTTGAAGTCCCAGCAGGGACTATTGACCCAGGAGAAAGGCCATTAAGTTGCGCTAAAAGAGAATTAATTGAAGAAACCGGTTATCATGGAAAAAATTGGAAAATGATAGGCAAATACTTTTCAACCCCAGCATATAACACTTGCTTAGTGCACTGCTATCTAACTCATTGCTATAAGAAGAGTGAGACAAATTTTGACGAAGATGAGGTTCTAGAGACAAAAATATATTCAGTCCAAGAAGTAAGAAGACTCCTTAAAACTAATAAAATTAATGATATGAAAACTTATATCAGCCTTGATCGATTTATGAATTATTATTGATTCAATATTTTCCAAATACCTGAGGCAGATAAAATAATTTTATCTTGTGAGATCAAATTACCCTCAATAAAGACGAGTGATTTCGTAGTTCTTGTAACCTTAGCATCACATTCAACAATATCATCCTGAAGACCTGGACTTACAAAGTTACAATTCAGTGAAATAGTACTGCAAGGTTTTTTTCCACACGCAGCAAATACCATAGATCCTAAGAAAATATCTGCTAATGACATAGAGTAACCACCATGCGCAATACCATGAGCATTGAGATGCTTATCCAAAATTTTAGTAATGAATTTATATTGGTTATTCTCTTCTTTTTTAAAATACATTGGCCCAATTAAGACATCAAAGCCAGCATGCCATCCAAGTTTTTTGTATCCTTCTGGTACCCAGCTTGGCGCTGATACTTCTGTCTTTAACATAACCATAGAGAAACTCCCTAATTTAAAGAATGCGACTTTCTAGACCTCAATTCGGATATGGTCAAGCAGAATAAAGAAAAATATTTGCCAAAATTGAGGGTATTTTTGATGTATTTTTTAAAATAAAATTAAACTTTTTTTTTTATATAAAAAGTCTATCTTACGGTTTCTAAATATTTATAAGGGCAATATAGTATGAGAGAAGCTGCAATAATTTCAACTGCAAGAACTGGATTAGCAAAAGCTATGAGAGGTGGATTTAACAAAACTCATGGCATTACAATGGGTGGCCATACTGTTAAACATGCTATTGAAAGAGCAGGAGTTGAAGCTGGTGAAGTAGAAGATATAATTTTTGGATGCGGACAACCAGAGGGAGCAACGGGTCATAATATTGGAAGAAATGTTGCAATTGCAGGAGGATGCCCTGTAACTGTGCCAGGGACTACAATAAATCGTTTTTGTTCATCAGGTTTACAATCAATAGCGGTAGCTGCTCAAAGAATTATTGTTGATGGAATTAAAGTAGCTATAGGTGGGGGAGTAGAGTCAATCTCAATGACACAGCAAAACATGAACATGAAACACCTTATTGAGCCTGAACTTCAAAAAATTTGTCCTGCATTATGGATGCCTATGATTAATACTGCTGATGTTGTAGCAGATCGATACAAAGTAAGCAGAGAATACCAAGATGAATATTCACTACAGAGTCAACAGCGAACAGCTGCAGCTCAAACGGCAGGAAAATTTAAAGATGAGATTGTTCCTTTAATGACAAAAATGGATGTAATGAACAAAGAAACAAAGGAAGTTACAGAACAAGAAGTAACAGTTGATAAAGATGAGTGTAATCGACCACAAACTACACTTGAGAGCCTTGCTGGTTTAATGCCAGTTATGGGACCTGATAAATATATTACTGCAGGTAATGCTAGTCAGCTGTCAGATGGAGCATCATCATGCTTATTGATGGATCTAAAAGAAGCTGAAAAAAGAAATATTGAGCCGATGGGAATTTTTAGAGGACTTTCTGTTGCAGCTTGTGAGCCCGATGAGATGGGTATAGGACCAGTATTTGCTGTCCCAAAACTCCTAGAGCAACATGGCTTAAAGGTAGATGATATCGATATATGGGAACTTAACGAAGCATTTGCAGTTCAAGTTTTATACTGTAGAGACAAGCTAGGAATTGATAATGAGAAATTAAATGTAAACGGAGGATCAATTTCCATTGGACACCCATATGGTATGACTGGCTCTAGAATGACAGGACATATTTTAATAGAAGGTAAGAGACGTAACGCCAAATATGGTGTTGTAACAATGTGCGTTGGTGGCGGAATGGGAGCAGCAGGTCTTTTTGAGATTTTATGATAGATACAATTAAATACATTGAAAAAATAGCTCTGGTAATAATTATCTTTGCTACAGTAATAGCTATTGGCTATGAAATATATGCAATGTATGAAAAAAATCTCGTTGAACTTGCAGACTTACTTTTGTTATTTATTTATCTCGAAGTTATACAAATGATTAGAGAATATTGGACACTAAATAGAATTAGAATAAGTATACCGCTGTTTATTGCTATTACTGCTGTTGCGCGTTTAATAATCTTACAGGGCAAAACTATGGATCCAAGTATGTTGCTTTACGAGGGAGGAGCTATTTTATTGATTGCTATAGCTGTTCTTATATTAAAAGCGAGAAAGCTTAAAATATTTGCCGATGTTGACGATTAAGATTGTCAAAGGATTAATACTTCCATTTTTGATTGTACTTTTAATAAGCGCATCTGCTTTTTCACTTACTGATGAAGATGAACAAGAGATTATTTCTGTAGTAAGTCAGCAGTTGCAGGCATTTCAAGATGATGATTTTGAGAAAGCCTATTCTTTCGCATCGCCAATTATTAAGAAAATATTTCCAAGTCCAAAAGCGTTTGGTGAAATGGTTGTAGGTCAATACCAGGCTGTATATCGTCCCAAAAGTGTGAACTTTGGCAAGATATCACTTAGAGATGGAGAACCTTCCCTAGAAGTATATTTAGTTGATCCTGATGGTGAATTCGTAACTGCAATTTACTCAATGCAGCAACAAGAAGATGGTGAATGGCTGATTAATGGATGTTTTCTTACTCAAGCAGAAAGTAACGAAATTTAGGATTAAGAGTTTCTGATAACTTGCTCGTAAAATTTTAGACTTTCTTTTCTTTTTCTCTCTAAAGTATCTCTATTCACCTCAATTAAACCAAAACGTGGTTTGTAGCCATATATCCATTCAAAGTTGTCAAGAAATGACCAATAGTAATAACCTCGAATATCTAAACCGTCATCTAAACAGCTTTGAAGTCCTTTTAATGCTGTAGTGATATATTTTATTCTTTGATTATCATCATCTGTTCCAATCCCATTTTCAGTTACAACCATCGGGCAATTTATTTTTGGAGCAACATACCTCAATACATTTTCTAATGATTCAGGATAATATTCATATCCCATAACAAGCATATTTTCATCATTGACGTTAGGCTTCATGATGCCATCAGGACCATAGGTGTGACGTGTATAAGTTTGAATACCAATGAAATCGTCGTCTTTAGTTTGATCCAAACACACGTCCACAGTTTCAGCATGAGCAATGTCGCGTGATTGTTCACCTCCTTCTGCTGCTTGGTAATCCATAATTGAAAGCGTGATACCAACAGGCTGATTTTTTGTAAGCAGACCTTTGATAACTGGAAAAGCTTTTACATGCGCCGCCATCATGCAGTCACGTATTTTATAGGGATGGCCAAATAGAAATGGGCCAAAATTATCTAGAGTTGACCCACATGATTTAGCTGCATCTTCAACAAATGGCATGATAGTTTTCATACCTTGTTCAGGGTAGCTAGGAAATGTATGTGCAAAACATGCAGTTAGATTTGCCTCATTTATTGTACAAACCGTATCTATACGGTCACCCAGCTCTTTTGTTACAAATTCAGCATATTTAACATATAAATCTGCATTTTTCTTTTTTTCCCAACCCCCTTTAGCTGTAAACCAAAGTGGGGAAGTGAAGTGTTGGAATGTGACGCACGTTTGAAGATTATTTTCATGACAACAATCTAAAACTTTTTTGTAATGATCAATTGCCTCTTTTGAAAATTCTCCCTCGGACTCTTCGATACGAGCCCATTCAATAGATAGTCTATAGGACTGTATTGCGTGAGATGACATAAGTTTTATATCTTCCTCATATCTATTCAATTGATCACAAGCAATTCCTGACGGTTCAGCAAATGTGGTATTTTTTGTATTTTCAAGCAGCCAAAAATCTGAGTTTGTATTATTTCCTTCTACTTGATGAGCAGCAGTCGCTGTACCCCATATAAAGTCTTTTGGTAAATTAAGTTTCATAATTATATAAATTTAGCATTTGGATACCCATCAAGAATATACTTTTTAAGTTCTTCAACCAGCTCTTTTTTTACTAAAGTTACGATTGCCCCGCCAAAACCAGCTCCAGTAAGTTTGGATCCTAAAGCGCCAAAGGAATTAGATAGATCAACCAACTTATTCAAATCATCAGTCGAAACCCTATAGTGTTGTGATAAAGAAATATGACTTTCTGTCATTAATTTTCCAAATTCTTCAGCTTTACTATCTTTTAAATATCGGGCTGCTTTTACAACTCTCAAATTTTCCTCAATCACATGTTTACTAACATTAAGCTCTTCATCAGACAGTAATTGAATATCATTTTCATCAATTTTTGTTTTCGCACAGAGGTTTTGAATTTTCATTTTTTTTGCAGCATTGAGACATAATTCTTTTTTTTTATTAAACTCACTATCTGATAAAATCCTTTGTGTATTGCTATCAATTATTAGAAATTGATAATCTTGAAAAATTGGTATCAATTCATAATTTTTATTAAAAGTATCGAGAAAAAGAGCTTCATAATGATTTCCTAAGACCGATACAAATTGATCCATAACTCCACCACCCACACCAACAAAATCATTCTCAACCTCAAATGCTAAATTAATTAAATCTTCATTTGCCAAATTTTTTTGAAAATAGCAACTTAGTGATTTTAAAGTACTAACGGTGATTGCAGCAGAGACCGACTCCCAATGGAAGGCTGCTTTTGATATAAATTGAGATATTTTTAATCTTAACTGAAAATTTCTTCTCAAAATAAAGACATGATCCAATAACGAAATCTGCCCAATTATTTCTTTTTTCGAGTTTCTTAACAATTAAAGAGTCCTTATATTTATCTGAAACTATCGAAATAGATTCACTATTTTTATTTTCAACGATCTCACAGATAATTGAGTTCTTAATTTGTAACGGTAAAACATGTCCACCATTATAGTCTAAATGCTCCCCAATGAGGTTAACTCTGCCAAAGCCCTCACCAATCGAGACCGTGTTCATAACCTAACTTTGTCTTTGTTTTAATTCAGAAAATATTCTTTCATAAAAGTTACTATCGTACTTATTAAAGTAAGTAACTATTATTGCTATAGTTCCAGCAACAGCTGGAAAAATATATCCCATGATAAATAGACCATTCAATGTTTCTGGGCTTTGATCTATTGCATTCGCCACATAATCTGTGCTTTCAAGAATTACTCCAGCAAGCCATGCACTAAAACCAACACTTAATTTAAAAACAAATACGTGAGCTGCGTTTAAGATTCCTTCAGCACGAAATCCAGATTTCCATTCACCGTATTCGATTGTATCAGCTATCATTGACCAGGTCATGACACCTGCCATGC
>CACMAQ010000032.1:0-5890 GCA_902611715.1 uncultured Pelagibacteraceae bacterium
GTTAAAAGTCCGATAACTGGTGGGAAAATTACTTAGTTACCTATACTTTGAATTAAGCTCTCTTTCGATGTAATTTCTAACTGTCTTTTCAAGCTTATCGGTTTCATTGTCATAGAAATGATTTGCTCCTGTTATTTCTTCATAATCCACTGTTATATTTTTTTGAGATTTGAGTTTTTCTGCAAGCCTAGTAGTTTCTTCAGGAGGCACCAAGTCATCTTTTTTACCTTGGACTATTAAACCTGAAGCCGGGCATGGAGCTAAAAAATTAAAATCATATAGATTAGGTTGAGGTGAAATACTTATAAATCTTGTTATTTCTGGTCTTCTCATTAATAGTTGCATGCAGAGTAGAGCACCAAAAGAGAAACCTGCAACCCAACATTGATTTGTATTTGGATTCTGTCTTTGTATCCAATCTAGACCAGCCGCAGCATCAGCAAGCTCGCCCAACCCATTATCAAACTTGCCCTCACTTTTTCCAACTCCTCTTAAATTAAAGCGAAAAATTGAAAATCCTAGCGAATCAAAAATAGAAAATAATTCCATTACAATAGGGTTATTCATTGTTCCGCCATAAAGAGGATGTGGGTGTATTAGTAGTGCAATTGGAGGGTTTAAAGACTGCCCTTTTTTGTATTTTCCTACTAATTTGCCGTCAGGCCCTGTAAAAACTATTTCTTTTACTTGATTATTCATATTTGAGTATTAGATAGTTGACTAAATTAGTAGGTTATTATATTTAACCTCTGAGACGGTATACTAAATTTAACATTTGAAATTCAAGGTTTTTTTTTAAAATGAGTAAAATCATTGATTTAATTGACTCTTATATTGACAGAGACCCGGCTGCGAAAGGCAGAATTGAGACTTTAGTGACTTCACCAGGTCTCCATTCAATTGGTATCTACAGACTGTCAAATTTATTATGGTCAATAAGACTTACAATACTCGCAAGGTTAATATCTTATATTGGCAGAATATTGACTGGAATTGAAATTCATCCTGCAGCAAAGATTGGTGAGCGTTTTTTTATAGACCACGGTATGGGAGTTGTTATCGGTGAAACAGCCGAAATCGGCAATGATGTTACAATCTACCATGGTGTAACCCTAGGGGGTGTTTCACCAAGCGAGGACAGCGCTAGTCAGAAGGATAAGAAAAGACATCCAACTTTAAAAGATAAGGTAATAATTGGTTCAGGTGCGCAAATTCTTGGTCCAATTACAATCGGTGCAAATTCAAAAGTTGGCTCCAATTCAGTTGTTACAAAAGATGTTGAGTCAAACAAAAGTGTAATTGGAAACCCAGCACGATACACAATTGTGCCAAATTCCTCTGGGGTAAAAAAGTTTAGAGCGTATGGTATTAGTAAAGGAGATGACAGTAGAGCAACGGTAGTTGAAAAACTAGAAAAAGATAATTCTGATTTAAGAAATAGAATTGAAAAGCTTGAAAAATTAATTGAGGAAAATAAATGAAGATAACTTCACGTGGTAGATATGCTGTTTTGGCAATGGTTGATCTTGCAAAGTTTGGATCACAAAAACCATGTAGTTTGTCACATGTTTCAATTAGGCAAAATATATCTTTGTCTTATTTGGAACAGATATTTAACGATCTTAAGAAGGCTGAATTGGTTAAAAGTCAGAAAGGACCAGGAGGAGGATATATTCTGAATAAAGAGAAAGATAAAATTAAAATTTTAGATATCTTTAATGCAATAGATGAGAAAATTAAAACTACTGGCTGTGGTAATAACCCTAATGCTTTTTGTTCTGGAACTAACAAAAAATGTTTAACACATAATTTCTGGGAAAATCTTGAAGGTGTTATCGGGAATTATTTAAGTACAGTGCATCTCAGTGATTTAGTTGAAGAACAAACATTGGTAAAATAATATGAATAAAGTAAGCAAAGATAATTTCACACAAGAAAAGTACAAGTATGGATTTGTTACTGAAATTGAAAGTGAAAAAATTCCTAAAGGTTTAAATGAGGATGTTATTAAACTGATTTCAAAGAAAAAAAATGAACCAAAGTGGATGTTGGATTGGAGATTATCTGCATTTAAAAGATTAGAAAACATGTCTGTTCCTAAATGGGCTAAAGCAGAAATCGATGAAATTGATTTTCAAGATTTATACTATTACTCATCGCCTAAAGATTTTAAAGAAAAGCCAAAATCTCTAGATGAAGTTGATCCTAAGTTATTGGAAACATATGAGAAACTAGGCATACCTCTAAAGGAACAGAAAGTTTTAGCTGGCGTTGCAGTTGATGCGGTCTTTGACAGTGTTTCAGTTGCTACAACTTTTAAGGAGAAACTTAACGAAATAGGTGTCATTTTTTGTCCTATTTCAGAAGCTATTCAAAAACATCCTGAGCTTGTAAAAAAATATATTGGATCCGTTATACCTGTTACTGATCATTTCTATGCGACTTTAAATTCAGCGGTCTTTAGTGATGGTTCTTTTGTATACATTCCAAAAGGTGTTAAATGCCCAATGGAGCTATCTACATACTTTAGAATTAATGCATCTGAAACGGGTCAATTCGAGAGAACACTTATAATTGCTGATGAGGGAAGTTATGTTAGTTATCTTGAAGGTTGTACAGCTCCTATGAGAGACGAAAATCAATTGCACGCAGCCAATGTTGAATTGATTGCACTTGATGATGCTGAAATAAAATATTCTACAGTTCAGAACTGGTATCCTGGAGATGAAAATGGAAAAGGTGGAATATATAATTTCGTAACGAAGCGGGGTTTATGTAAAGGAAAAAACTCAAAAATTTCTTGGACTCAGATTGAAACGGGTTCTGCTATTACATGGAAGTATCCAAGTTGTATTTTAAGAGGAGATAATTCGACCGGTGAATTTTATTCTGTGGCGATTACAAATAATTATCAGCAAGCTGATACCGGAACAAAAATGATTCATCTGGGAAAAAATACAAAGAGTAGAATTATTTCAAAAGGAATCTCAGCAGGAAAATCATCCAATACTTATCGAGGGCTTGTTAGTTTTCATAAAAAGGCAAAAAATGCAAAAAACTTTACCCAGTGTGACTCATTATTGGTTGGCAGTGAATGCAAAGCTAATACCATTCCTCTAACCGAAAATAGCTCTAATTCTTCATCTATAGAACATGAAGCAACAACATCAAAAATAAGTGATGAACAATTGTTTTATTGCATGCAAAGAGGTTTAGATGCTGAAGAAGCACAAAGTTTAATTGTAAATGGTTTTTGTAAAGAAGTTCTACAAAAACTTCCTATGGAATTTGCAGTCGAGGCTCAAAAACTTGTAAGTATAAGTTTGGAAGGAAGTGTTGGATAGTATGTTGGAGATTAAAAATTTAAATGTCACTGTTGAAGAAAAACAAATTTTAAAAAATTTAAATTTAAACATTGGAAAGGGTGAAGTGCATGCCATAATGGGCCCTAATGGCTCAGGTAAAAGCACTATTGCTCACACTCTAGCTGGTAAACCAAACTATAATGTAGAGTCAGGTGAGGTTAATCTCAATGGGGAAGATTTACTCTCCAAAGATCCTTATGAGAGATCATTAAATGGTCTTTTCCTTGCTTTTCAATACCCAATTGAACTTCCTGGAGTAACTAATGCTTCTTATCTTAAGCAGATTGTTAATGCACATCGAAAGTCAAGAAAAGAAACACCAATTGATGCTGGAGAATTTCTAAAGATTCTAAAAGAAAAATCAAAACTACTAAATATACCAATGGACATGCACAGTCGTTTTGTGAATGCTGGTTTTTCTGGAGGAGAGAAGAAGAAAAATGAGGTCCTTCAAATGGATTTGCTTGATCCAAGTTTGATTATTATGGATGAGACAGATTCAGGCCTAGATGTTGATGCCTTAAAAACCACTGCAGACGCAATTAATAAATTAAGAAATGATGAAAGATCATTTATTATCATTACTCATTACTTAAGATTATTAGAGTATATTGAGCCTGATTACGTTCATGTATTTCAAAATGGCTCAGTTATAGAAACAGGCGATAAAACATTAGCTTCAAGAATTGACCAAGAGGGATATAGTTAATGAAAACTTTAAAACCTTCAATAATAGAATTCACTGATAATTTTTGGATTGAAAGCAATTCTAAGAATCTCCATATAACCCACGAGATTATAAATGATAAATTAAAATTAAAAATCACAGCAAATTATTCACAAATACCATCACGAATTAAATTGATAAGCAGTAATAGAAGCAACTTAAAAATTATTGCTGATATAAATTTAAATGAGAATGCTACTTTAGAGATTATTGATGAAAATGATTACATAATTGATACATCTTTTACTTTAAAATCATTTTTAGGTTCCCACTCAATACTTGAATTATATAGATTTAACAAGTTTCAATCTGATACTAATAACTCATTTATTCACACTTGCAATTTGTCAAACGGTTCAACGTTTAAAGATTTTAATTTTACAAACGGTTCAGATTTTACAAAAAACGAGACAAATATTAATTTGAATGAAAAAAATGCTAAGTATGTTGGCAGTGGCGTTGTTATGACAGATTCTTCAAAATGTGAAAATAATTTGGATATAAGACACTTAAGTCAGTCTGCTGTATCAGACTGCTCCTTCAAAGCTGTAACTCGTGGATCCTCCAATGTTTCTTTTAAAGGAAAAGTATTTGTTGATGAAAATTGCTCAGATACACAATCTAACCAAATTAGTAAAGGTTTGTTAATTGATGAAGAGTCTAAAATTAATCTCACTCCAATACTTGAAATAAATAATGATGATGTTGTTTGCTCTCACGGCGCAGCTTCTGGAAAAGCTGATGAGGAAGTATTATTTTATTTAGCCTCTAGAGGAATTTCTAAGAATGAGGCTGAAAAAATATACATACAGGGCTTTCTCTCTGAATTCTTAGAAAAGATTGAAGATGCAGAAATGCAAGATAAAGGGCGAAATTTTGTCAAAGAGAATTGTTAAAATGGATGACACTAAAACTTTAAATTTAAATGTTAGAAAAGATTTTCCAATTCTTTCAAAAAAGATATTGGAAAAAAAAGATCTTATTTATTTTGATACTGCGGCATCTGCCCAAAAACCAAATACAGTTATTAACGAAACAAATGATTTCTATAAAAATCACTATTCTAATGTAAGCAGGGGAGTTCATACATTATCTGTTGAATCAACATTTAGATATGAAGACGCTAGAAAAAAAGTTCAAAAATTCTTAAATGCAAGGTCTGAAAATGAAATTATTTTCACAAAAAGTGCTACAGAAGGAATAAACTTAGTTGCTCAAACTTTCTATGAAAAGTTTATGCAAAAGGGAGATGAGGTAATTTTATCTTTAATAGAGCACCACTCAAATTTAATACCTTGGTTTTTTTTAAGAGACAAATATGGCGTTGTGCTAAAGTTCGCAAATATTCAACCATCAGGGGAAATTGATATTGATCATTTTGATAGTCTTTTCACAAATAAAACAAAAATTGTATCCTTAACACATCTTTCAAATGTTTTTGGAACTGAATTAAATGAAAAGATTATAAGTATCTGTAAAGATAAAAATATTCCCATTCTACTTGATGGTTGTCAATCAGCTGCTCATTTAAAAATTGATGTTCAAAAACTAGGTTGTAATTTTTTTGTTTTCTCTGGACACAAAACTTATGGTCCTGCTGGTATTGGAGTTTTATATGGAACTGAAAATCTTTTATCAGAAATGCCTCCCTACCAAGGTGGAGGAGGAATGATTGGAGATGTGAGTCTAGAAGGTGCAAGTTATGCAGAATTACCAGCGAAATATGAAGCAGGAACTCCTCCATTAGTCGAAGCACACGGATTGGGTATAGCAATTGATTATATGAATAAAATTGGAC
>CACMAQ010000033.1:0-5393 GCA_902611715.1 uncultured Pelagibacteraceae bacterium
GTTGCACCAGATAAACCTTTACCAACATAATCATTTGAATCTCCATAAAGATTTATTTTTAGCCCTTTAATAGCAAAAGCTCCTAGCGACTGACCCGCTGACCCAGTCAGATTAATAGTCAGATGTTCTTTATTAACTTCTTTATCTTTGAAAGTTCTGTATATAGTTGACGATAATCTTGTACCAACAGCTCTATCGGTATTTTTAATGGGATAGTTTAGTTCAGTTTTTTGACCTGTTTGTAAAAATTTAGATGCATCCTCAATAATTTTTTGGTCAAGTGTTGAACCAACGTCATTGATAATGGAGTGGCTAAAGTATTCTACGTTTGGATCCTTTTCCGCTTGAATGAGCAATGAATTAAGGTCTAAGTCATCTAAGTGAGTTGATCCCCTTGATATTTGATACAAAAGGTCAGTTCTTCCAATGATTTCGTTTAGGCTTTTGAATCCAAGTTTTGCTAAGATTTCTCTTACCTCTTCAGCTATATAACTAAAAAGGTTAACCACTTTTTCAGGACTACCTGAAAATCTCGCTCTTAAGTCCTCATCTTGAGTACAAACTCCCACTGGACATGTGTTTGAGTGACATTGCCTTACCATTATACAGCCCATCGCAACCAGTGAAGTTGTGCCAACACCAAACTCCTCGGCGCCCATAATTGCAGCAATTACAACGTCACGACCTGTTTTGATACCTCCATCAGTTCTAAGCACAACGTTTTGCCTTAAGCCGTTAAGTGTCAAAACTTGATTCACTTCTGTTAAGCCCATTTCCCACGGGATACCCGCGTATTTAATACTTGTTTGAGGACTTGCTCCAGTTCCGCCATTATGTCCTGAAATTAAAATGACGTCAGCTTTAGCCTTCGCAACACCTGCCGCTATTGTTCCAATTCCAGATGACGCTACAAGCTTTACACAAACTCTGGCATCTGGGTTTGCCTGTTTAAGATCATAAATAAGTTGAGCAAGATCTTCTATTGAATAAATATCGTGATGTGGTGGAGGGCTGATTAATGTAACACCTTCTGTTGAGTGACGAAGCTTGGCTATCTCAGCAGTTACTTTAAATCCAGGAAGCTGACCACCCTCACCTGGCTTAGCTCCTTGTGCTATTTTAATTTCTATTTCCTCACAGTTATTTAAATATTCAGTTGTTACACCAAACCTTGCGGAAGCTACTTGTTTTACTCTTGAGTTGGCACTGTCTCCATTATTGAGAGGCTTCGATCTTTCAATCGATTCACCGCCTTCTCCTGAACAAGAAGCACCTCCGATCCGGTTCATTGCTATTGCTAGTGTTTCATGGGCCTCCTTTGAAAGTGCTCCATGTGACATACTACCTGTGCCGAAGCGCTTTCTGATAGACGTTATTGATTCTACTTCGCTTAATTCGATTGAACTTTCACTTTCTTTAAACTCGAGCAAATCTCTAATATTGATTGGAGCAAAGTTGCTCATGGAGTTTGAATATTTTTTAAACATCTCATATGAGTCATCTGCCACTGCTGTTTGTAGAAGGTGTATCAACTTCCCTTCATAAGCATGAGTTTCACCACCGTTTCTGTACCGATATATACCACCAATTGGCAATGTTTGTACGCTATCCGAATACGCATAATTATGAAGATCGGTTAGTTTTTTTTCAATTCCGGATAAACCAATGCCAGACATACGACTTTGTACACCTAGGAAATATTCATTAACCATTGAACGGCTTAAGCCGACAGCCTCAAAATTAAATCCGCCCCTGTAAGCACTGATAACTGAAATTCCAAGCTTAGACATAACCTTGAGTAAGCCTTGGTCTACTGCTTTTTTATATCGCTCAACACATTCCTCGTAAGATAGATTTCCAAAGAGTCCTTTTTGTTGTCTTTCATAAATACAGTCCAATGCTAAGTAAGGGTTTACGGTCGTGGCGCCAACACCAATAACTACAGCAAAGTAATGAGTATCCAGACACTCTGCAGACCTTACATGCAATGATACAAAAGATCTTATACCTTTACGTGTCAAATCTGTGTGAACTGCAGCGGTGATCAATATCATTGGTAAAGATAATTTGTCGTGGTCCGCACTAATATCAGACAGTACAATATGAGACTTTCCGCTTAAAACTGCAGTCTCAGACTCGAATTGAATACGCTTTATTTCCTCTTTTAAATTAAAATTATCCTTATGAACTGTACAATCAATTACAGTTGTAGACTCTTGTCCCCGAGCAGAAATCTTTTTGAACAACCCATTTGTTATAAATGGACTATCAATTACAAAAACATTTTCTTCATAAGGATTAGGAGATAGGATATCTTGTAAATTTCCAAATCGAGTTTTTAAACTCATTCTGCTTTGCTCTCTTAGACTATCAATTGGAGGGTTTGTTACCTGACTAAACTTTTGTCTAAAAAAATGAGATAATGGTCGATACTTGTCGGATAATACTGCAACAGGAGTATCATCACCCATGCTTCCAGTAGATTCCTTGGCATCACTCACCATTGGATGAAGAATAAGTTCTAGTTCTTCCATTGTGAAACCAGCCGCGATCATTCTTTTTCTTAATTTTTCAGTTTCTATAACTGTCGACTCTCTTGTAACTGTTACTCTTTTATCTAATCGAATTATTTTTTTGACATACTCTTCATAAGGAGCTTCTTTCGCAAGATAGTCTTTTAAATCAGAGTTACGATAAATTTTTCCTTCCTTCAAATTTATTCCAATTATATCTCCAGGGCCCAGTCTGCCTTTTTCAACTATCTTTGACTCATCAACCCTGACCATTCCTGTTTCAGAACCAACATATATTATGTTGTCATTTGATACAGAGTACCGCATTGGCCTTAAGCCATTTCGATCCATACCACCAATAATCCAATTTCCGTCAACTGCAGCTATTGCTGCGGGTCCATCCCATGGTTCTACAATAGCATTAGAAAACTCATACATATTTCTATGCTCAATTGGCATTAGTTCACTTCTTTTTGACCACGCCTCTGGTATTAGAATAGTTTTAACAAGAGGAACTGATCTTCCAGCTCTAACATATAATTCAAATGCGGCATCTAAGGCAGCAGAGTCAGAAACATTTTTTTCTATAATTGGTTTAACTTGTTCACTATCATCACCAAAAATTTCTGATGTAATTCTTGTTTGATGATTTCTCATCCAGTTTGTATTTCCGGAAATTGTATTTATCTCCCCATTGTGAGCCAACATTCTAAATGGTTGCGCCAGACCCCAGGATGGAAAGGTATTTGTAGAATATCTCTGATGAAACACTGCATAAGAAGAAACAAAATTATTATTAGCTAAATCAGGATAGAATATAGAAAGTTGTTCAGCTAAAAATAGTCCCTTGTAAATGATTGACTCAAAACTTAGAGAGCATACATAAAATCCATTAATTTGCTGTTTTGCTATTCTCTTTTCAAGTCGACGTCTTACTAGATATAATTCTTTTGAATAATCAAAATTACTTTCTCTTTCAATGTTATTAACAAACATAACCTGCTCAATCTCAGGTCTAGTTGAATTAGCTTTTTCACCAATAACACTGTTATTAATAGGCACTTGTCTCCAGCCATATATATAGTATCCATGATCAAGAAGTTCAGACTCAATTATTGTTCGACATTTTTCTAATGCTGCATAGTCGTTTCTTGGCAAAAACATCATACCAATGCCTAGAGGCTCTTCTCTTTTTTCATGGCCTGTTTTAGCAATTTCGTCATCAAAGAAGTTTATAGGTATTTGAGTAAGTATGCCGGCACCATCCCCTGTCTTACCATCAGCATCAACAGCACCTCTGTGCCACACAGCTTTTAGCGCATCGATACCACCTTCTACAACTTCTCTTCTTTGCTTACCATCAACTGATGCTACAAAGCCAACACCGCATGCATCGTGCTCTTGTTTAGGACTATAAAGGTGCCCTTCTTCCAAGACTTGCTTATTTTTTCTGTATCTATTTAAATCTGAACTCATGATGCTCTAACCTTACTAACCTCTGCCAGTTTTTTAGCTTCAATATAACTGTGTATTGAATTAGCCACATCTCGACCATCCCTTATTCCCCAAACTACTAATGAAGCCCCTCTAACGATATCTCCTGCAGCAAAGACTCCATCAATATCAGTCATCATAGTATTGAAACCAACTCTTACTGTGCCCCACTTTGTCACTGGTAAGTCTTTAACATTAAAAAGTGTGGGTAAATTTTCAGGAGAAAAACCTAGAGCAGCTACTACCATATCAGCCTTCAAATTAAAATCAGATCCTTCTATTTGTTGCGGTGTTCTTCTTCCATCAGCATCAGGCTCACTCAATCTCATTTTGACACATTCAATTTGGTAACCATTTTTTAAAACATTCATATTAATTGGAAGAGATTGCCACATGAATTCGACGCCTTCCTCTTCAGCATTATTTACCTCTCTTGCAGAACCAGGCATATTTTCTTTATCTCTGCGATATAAACATTTCACAGATTTAGCTTTTTGTCTTACAGCAGTTCGTACACAGTCCATTGCCGTGTCACCGCCACCAATGACCACAATGTCTTTACCTTTTGCATCCAACTCACCTTCATCAAATTTCTTAACTTCATCTCCAAGTCCTTTTCGATTAGATGCGATTAAGTATTCTAATGCTGGAATTATATTACTTGTACTTTCACCCAAGTTAATTTCTTTAGCTTTATAAACACCTGTAGCTATTAAAACTGCATCATGTTTTTTTTGAAGGTCTTCAAATTTTATATCTTTTCCAATTTCAACATTAAGATGAATATTAATTTCAGAATCTTTTAAGTATTGCATTCTCCTTTGAACGATATCTTTTTCTAATTTAAAATTTGGAATACCGTAAATTAATAATCCACCAGCTCTGTCGTAACGATCGTAAACATGAACCTTGTAACCTTTTTTTCTAAGTTCTTCTGCCGCTGCTAGTCCTGCTGGTCCTGCACCAATTACTCCTATGCTATTTTCTTTTTCTATACTCTTTTCAACCTTGAGAGGAGTAATCCATCCATTCTCAAATGCATTATCTGTTAAATATTTCTCTACTGAGCCAATTGTTACGGATCCATGTCCTGATTGCTCGATCACGCAATTACCTTCACATAATCTATCTTGTGGACATATCCTGCCACATATCTCAGGCATATTATTTGTACTTGATGAAATTTCATAAGCCTCTTCCAGCCTGTCCTCTGCAGCAAGCTTTAGCCAATCAGGTATATGGTTATGAAGTGGACAGTGAACTGTGCAATATGGAACGCCACATTGAGAGCATCTGCTAGACTGCTCTTTTGCACTATTTTTAATGAAATTATCATAGATTTCTCGAAAGTCTTTTTTTCTATCTTTTGATAATCTCTTATCAGGA
>CACMAQ010000034.1:0-5066 GCA_902611715.1 uncultured Pelagibacteraceae bacterium
GAAAGCGGAATAAAAATAAAAATAATTAATAAGATTTTTAATTTTTTAATCATAATTTAATCGTCATACCATCATTAATAGAAAACCAGTAAGCTCTTATTGCTGGTAATAAACTGACTGTTATTGAGGCAATGATAAACACAGCAAAAACATACATATCTTTTATAGCTAACATTTCAATGTTTACTAAGATGCCATAATTGTAATCAATCCATGGTTGTAATAAATTTAACACACAAAATAATAAAACTACACTGAATGTAATACTTAGAATTGAAATAAATATTGCTTCAAGCATTAATAAACCAATCACTGTGAAAGGAGATGCACCCATAGCTCTCCAGATCGCCATTTCTCTTCTTCTCTCACTTAAACTTGAAAACATAATCGCTGCCATCCCAACGAGTGTTGTGAATATTACAACCACCGATATCCCTAATAATAAGTTTTCAATCACTCCAACTACTCGCCATAGCTCCTGCAGCGCAGCGCCAGGAAGAATTGCAGTCATCGCTTCTTCAGGATACTCATTGATCCAGCGCTGAAGTTGAAAGATAGTTAATTTTGATTTAACACCTACTAGTGCAGCAGTGATATTTTTAGGAGTTAGATCCATTTCGCGTATCTCATCAATAGGTGTTAGTTGTCCTGGTATTTTAGCTCCAGTTGACCAATCAACATGAATTGCTTCAATAGCAGCCAGGCTGACGATTACAGTATTATCTACAGGTGTTCCTGTCTTTTTAAGTATCCCTGATACTCTAAAAGGTTGATCATCGTGATCTGAAAAAGACTGTAATCCATGGGAAACTACAAGTGAAGTACCGATTTTATATCCTAGTTTTTCAGCAACCCCAGCACCCAAAACGACGTCGTATAGATCCTCAAATAAATAACCTTTATCAATACTTACAGACTGACTACCTCTATATTTATATCGAGAAAAAAATTCTTTGTTGGTACCCATTACTCTAAATCCCTTATGGCTATCTCCCAACGAAATTGGAACTGTCCAATCAACTTCTTCTTTACTCACTAAGTCTAAATAACTCTCCCATGTTATATTATTCGTAGCGTTTCCAATTCTAAAAACTGAATATAACAACAGTTGCACTGAACTAGCTCTTGCGCCAACAATTAAATCAGTCTGTGAGATTGTATCGGTAAAACTTGTATATGCTGAAGTTCTTAACTTTTCTACACTCATATAAAGCATAAGGGATACTGAAATTGCAAGAATTGTCATACCCACAGTAACTAAGCGCGCATAAAGAGAGCTGAACGAAAGTTTTAATAACATGACTTATCTTCCCTTATGAGTATTTCGTTTATGTCAATTAATCGATCAAATTGATTAGAGAGCGATTTATCATGTGAAACCATCAATAACGTAGAGTTATTCTCTGAAATTTGTTCAAACATCAAATTTAAAAAAATCTTTTGCGCATCTGCATCAAGTGAGGAAGTTGGTTCGTCAGCAATGATCAGCGATGGGTTCCCAATTAGTGCCCGAGCCACTGCCACTCTTTGTTGCTGACCCATACTTAAACTACTTGCCCTAAATTGTGCAATATCATCTGGTAATCTCAATTGTTTAAAAAGTTCAATTACCTTTTCTTTTTTGTTGGAAACGTTATTTGATCTTACTTTTGAAAAATATAAAGGTAGTAAAACATTATCAACAACATTCGCATAAGGCAGCAAGTTAAATTGTTGGAAAATAATTCCTATATTATCAGCACGATACTCATCCCTAGTTTTAGATGAAAGTTGGTTAATAGTGTTACCGTTAATACTTATATTTCCAGATAATGGATTAAGAAAACCACACATTAGGGAAAGGAGTGTGGTTTTGCCTGAGCCGCTTTCTCCCAATAAGAGAACTTTTTCACCTTTTTTAATTTCTAGGTTTGGAACAAATATCTTGAAATTACTTTTTTTTGACCAATAAAATCTTACTGAATCAATTTTAATTATACTTTCATCCAATTAGATTTTTCCTTTTAAGTCTATGAAAGGCTCATCTCCCTCCACTTCAAAACTTGTCGAACCAATCTCTGATACGAATTGTACCTCAAGTTCTCCAGAGTTTGGAAAAGTAGTAAAATATGGAAAGCTAATTCTGTCAATTTCTTTTATATTTCCGCAATTAAATGAGTAGTGTGCAACAAACTCGTTATGAGCTTCTTCATCATGCTCATCATGGTCATCATGGTCATCATGCTCATCATGGTCATCGTGCTCATCATGGTCATCATGGTCATCATGGTCATCATGCTCATCATGGTCATCGTCTTGATTGACCTCAATTTCAGAATTTACTAAATTACAATTTGAGGACTCGGGAAGACTAAAAATATTATCAAAATTTCCAAATTTTTCTAAAGCTGCATTTACAAGAGCAATATCAGACTCAGTTTTAGCTTCATATTCAAAACCTACAATATCAGCTCCAGGAATAAAAAATTCAAAATCTATGGCATTTCCTTCAATAGCAATATTTAATTCACCAACACCATGCTCATGTTTATCAACTTGTCTTGTTTCTTCAGCCGCCGAAACTGATACCATTGCAGATATTAGTAGCGAATAGTAAATATTTTTTTTCATCCATGCTCCCTTTTTAATTTAAAAAATTTTATTGAAAAAAATTTTGTGTGTCTAGAAAAATGTTATTTTATAACATTGTATAATCTATTGTTTCATATTTTGAAGTTGTTTTTGATCACATGTCTTACAAGTGCCGAATAACTCTAAATTATATCCACTTAATTTAAGACCATTCATATCTCTTACTTCAGACAAATATTTATAAAGTTTTTTATCACTTATCTCATCTATTTGATCACAGCTTTTACAAATTGAAAAAATTGTTCCGTGCGGTTCCACACATTTTGAATTGCAAGCAACAAATGCATTTTGACTTTCAATTTTATGTATTTCCCCAATTTTTATTAACTTTTCTAATGCTCTATAGACTTGAGGTGGGGCTTTGATTCCTCGTTTATTGACATTGTTTAGAATAGAGTAAGCTTTAACGGGTCTATTAGATTTTTGTACGAACTCGAGTACAATTCTTTGGTTTTTTGTTAACTTTTTACTATTTTCATTCATAATTTTTTTTTCTGATTCTCATTAATGATAGGATAAATAAAATTAAAGCAACTACAACAATTGATGGTCCTGATGAAGTGTTTATTTCAAAAGAAGCATACAGTCCGATCAAAACCGATAATAGACCGCCAATAATAGATAGTATTACCATTTGTCTTGGATTATCAGATAGATTACGAGCCATTGCAGTTGGTATAATTAGTAAACCAGTTATAAGAAGTACACCGATCATCTTAATAGATATTGCAATCAGGGCTGCAAGTAAAATTGTGAATATGGCATTTACTCTTTCTGGCTTCATACCTTCAGCTTCAGCTAACTCATAATTTACTGTTGATGCAAAAAGAGGTTTCCAAATATAGCTTAAAACAACAAGTATCAAAGCCCCTCCAATCCATATTACTAGCAAGTCATTCGAATTAACTGAGAGAATATCTCCAAACAAAACACCCATAACATCAAATCTTATAAAGGATAAAAAACCAAGTATTACCAACCCAATCGCTAGTGATGAGTGTGATATCAGGCCTAGGAGTGAGTCCCCTGCTAGATTGGTTGTTCTTTCAAGCCTTAATAAAAGTATTGCAACCAGAGATGCAACAACAAAGATAGTTAAGGAAACATTTATATCTAATGTTATTGAAATTAAAACACCTAGTAATGCTGAATGAGCTAACGTGTCACCAAAAAAAGATAATCTCCTCCAAACCACAAAACAACCTAACGGTCCAGTAACAAGGGCAATCCCAATACCTGCTATTATAGCTCTTACGATAAAATCATCCAACATAGCTACTCAACTTCCTTAATGATATTACCATCTGATGAATGAATATGATCATGGTTGTGTTCATATATCGATAACAGTTTTGCAGATTTCTCTCCAAATAATTGTTTATAAGGATTACTTTCTGCAACGTCTCTTGGCGTTCCACAGCAACATACATGACCATTCAAACAAACAACGTAGTCAGTTGCAGACATTACCACATGCAAATCATGAGAGATAAGGAGTATCCCACAGTTTAGATTTTCAGAGATAGTTTTTATTAGGGAGTACAAGGCAACTTCTCCAGTAAAATCTACACCCTGTACTGGCTCATCAAGAACTAAGAGCTCAGGTTTTTTTGCTATTGCGCGCGCTAACAAAACTCTTTGAAACTCACCTCCAGACAAATCTCTAAGATTGTTATCTTTTAAATGCTGTACACCAGTTAAATTGAGAGCACTATCAATATCATCTACTTTTAAGTTTTGAGTTAAAACCATGAAGTCAGCAACCCTTAAAGGCAATGTCCAATCAATCGACACTTTTTGGGGTACATAGGATATTTTTGTTGTATTTCTCTCAACTCTTCCACTAATAGTCTTATATAAACCTAGAGCTATTTTAGCGGTTGTCGTTTTACCAGAACCATTGGGACCAATTAACGTTACAATTTGCCCTCGTTTTATTTCTAAATCAACATCTCGAACAAGCCATTTTTTATTTTTAAAAATTCCTGCATTAGTCAATCTAATTAGAGTTTCACTATCGTTCATAAATAATGCTTGATAAATTTTTTTGTTATATTATAACACTATATTTGTTTAACCATGAAAGCAATAAATCTATGAAATTACAACTCAAATTTGGACTTTTATTATCAATTATTTCAATTCTGTCATATTCATCTTTTGCTAATGCAGAAACAAAAGTTGTTGTTTCAATCAAACCAGTTCATTCGTTAGTTAGCTATGTGATGGACGGAGTGGGCAAGCCTAGTTTATTAGTCGATGGTAGTGCCTCACCTCATACATTCCAATTAAAGCCTTCTCATGCAACAATGTTACAAGAAGCTGATGTAGTTTTTTGGATTGGGGAAGATTTAGAGTCTTTTCTAGAAGACCCTCTAGACTCAATTGCTAATGATGCCAGAAAAGTAACCTTAATGGAGTCAGATCAGATAGAT
>CACMAQ010000035.1:0-4670 GCA_902611715.1 uncultured Pelagibacteraceae bacterium
TATTTTTACCGTAGCTAATAAGAGGATTTGTTGTAATTTTGTTTTTATTTCCTAATATTAAGCAACTAATACCTAAGGAAATACATTCAACTGATGTACCGCTACCAGTTGTTATTATAATTTTTGTCTTTTTCATTTCATCATATATATTTTTATTTGATAGCTGCCATTCATATGGCATAAGCTTCATTAGTTTAGTAACATTATTTGCTGGATGAGGACTTACAGTAATTTTTTGATTTACTAAATTAGAATTAGATAGTTTTTTGATCATGCTAATATTATCTGACTCATGAACCGATAGAGCTAAAAGGATATTTTTAGGAAATATCTTTCCTATTTTAAGAAGATTTTTATGTCTTAGACTTATAGGTGTTCCATATTTTATTGAAGTTTTTCTAGGTATGTAGAACTTACCATTTACATGGACCCTATCAGGGACAATACCATATTTTAAATTATCATCAGGTATAAAGTAGTGAGAGTAACTAACATGTTTAATAATTGGCTGAAATCCAATTATTTTTATACTTTTATGACTTTCTCTCAATCCTTTAAAAAAACACTTATCTTTCTCCTGATATTCACAGTAACTTAAAATATTACAATTATTAATTAGTTTTGATAATCTTTGGCCAAAAATATATCTAAAGTATGAGGTAATAACATTTTTGGGAAGAGATGAAATTATTTCCTCTTTAAATAGTCCATCGTTTTTATTTTTTACTTTGCAGTTTTTATAAAGTTTAATACATTTTGAGATATATGAGAATTGAAAATTTAAGAAAGAAAAAATAAACCTGTATGATAGCAGGTCATATTCACATATATAATTCACTCTATCTCTATCTAATATTTTTATTGTTTTGTAAAACTTAAATAATGTATTGAAATTGTTAGTTTCAGTAAAAAAGAAAGTAAAACAAAATTTGTCATTTCTTCTTTTAAGAAATGAAGATAGAATCCCAAGATAACGATCTACAAATTGGTTATTTCTTACTGTTTGAGAAGGGATTATCGAAATATCAAGTAAATATTTGAGTTCTCTATATTTAAAAGATTTTTTTTTTGAGAATGTTATATATATAGTTTTTCTTATAGACCATAACAACAATAAATAATTGTTCCATAGTAAAAACAAAAATATTTTAAAGCCAATCTGAAATATATTTTTTTTTTCTATTTTTTTTTTTTAATTTAATCTTGTCATAGAGCTTAGTTGAAAAAGGAATTGAGCTAAGTATTGGGTTACATAAGTAATTTATGTCATCAAGTTTGCCTTCACTATGTTTCGATATTAATTTTTTAAATTTTAATATGTTTGCAAAATCTTTATCTTTATAAAATTCATAATCTGTAATGCTTTGAAATTCCATATTATACTGAATGCTTTAAAACTATATAAGCGAATGAATAGATTGTTTCTCAATTTTATATAGTGATGGAGTTAAAGTAATTAATTTTGATTTATTTTTTATCTTGCTGTAAAGATCTATTAGATTATCCATTTCATTCTGTTTTACTTTATCATTCTTATATCCGTCAAATCCAAATAATATAATTCTTTTTGCTCTACCAGCAGTCGCGATAGAGAGAGCATATCCAATAGAAAGAGGAGTTGGAAGAATGCAAAAATTATTTTTTATTTTTAAATCATTAGCTTTTATATTTAATCCATAATCAAGAATAGATTTATTTTTAAAGATCTTTTTGATATCGAGATTTAGTGAAATTTTAGGTATAAAAATTTTTTTTGATATTTTTTTAAAATTACTAGACTCAATTATTATTCTGTTAAGATGACAAGATGCATAGTAATCTATGTACTTTTTTTCAATAAATTTGTTTATATTTAAAGAAATACAAATTTTATCTTTTTTCTTTAAAATCAATTTTATTTCTTTTTTATAATTATTAATACTTTGTCCAGCTCCCAATATAATGACATCTTTATTTTCGCACCATCCATTTGCATTCCATGAACCATTTTTCTTATTCTCGTATATTTCAGTTACTTCCTGTAGTTTATGAAAATCATACTTGCTGCTATTAGTAGAAGATAATAACTCAATTCCTTTTACAATTTGTTTAGAGTTATATCGATTCCCAGTTAAAAGTTCTTGAGTATATGTAGGGTGTATTTTGTTTAGAGCTGAAATATAATAGAAAGGGTTTGTTCCCCAATTGTATTTATTTTTCAATACTTGGAATTCTCCTCTAGATAATTCCATTATTCCAAGTGGAAGGTATTTATATTTTTTTTTCTTTAAATAATATACCAATGTCTCAGTTTCTATATTACCTGCTCCTCTTCCCATTCCTAGTACTGTTGAATCTATCCAATTAATTCCTAGATCCATTGCTTTAATTCCATTTGCAAGAGCTAATCCAAAATTATTATGGGCATGAAATCCGATATCTTTTTTCCACACCTTTCTTATTGTGGTAAATTTGCTCTTTATATCTTCCGGTGTCATATTGCCAAATGAATCAGCAAAATAAATAACATTGAATAGTTTACTTTTTGTTATTATTTCACTAACAGTAAAGAGCTCTCTATTTGTTTTAAGTCCAGCGCCCATAAAATTTACAATTAATTTATACCCAAGTTGTTTCAATTTTTTTTGCATTAGGTATAATTAATTTTACTTCATTAAAATGGCAGGCAATTCTTATGTATTTAACTTTTGATAGACTTTTTTTTTATAAACAATAGAGGAAAATCATTTTCTGATAATTTTATTAGATCTTTTGCATTTACCATTACTGCAATATCAAAATTATTATCTTTGATAAGTTTTTTTAAGTAGTTATCTTTGCTGTAAGCAAAAGCGCCAAAGTTATTGTCAGAATTATCTGATCTAAAGCCAATTTCAACTATATCAATTTTAGATTTTGACATTGTGTCAAGATATTTCTTTACTAGAGATTCATCAAAATCCCAATTATTGTAGTAGCCACCATCTCTAAGTGTGCAATCCAGTAAATTTAACTTTTTCATAGAAATTTAAATATTAAATATATCATAATTATATTATATATATTGATAAATATATAATAATTGTCTTATTAAATTGGTAAATATTAATAGTTTTTATGATTCCAAATATTAGAGATATACGACTCTTAATTTTTGATTTTGATGGAGTATTTACAAACAATAAAGTGATGGTTGATGAAAATGGTCTTGAGTCGGTTATTTGCGATAGATCAGATGGACTATCAATTGATTGGTTGAATCTATATAAGCAAAGAGGCGATATAGATGCTGAATTTATAATTATTTCACAAGAAACGAATATTGTTGTTGCAAAAAGAGCAATCAAACTAAATATACCATATATTCATTCAGCTTCAAATAAATACGATATTCTTAAGTCTCACTACAAAATATCTGAAGAAGAATATAAAAGTCTTCTAAAAAAAACGATTTATCTTGGAAACGATGTTAATGATCTTAGAATGATGAAAGAGGTAGGTTATGCAGTGGCGCCTTCAGATGCTCATTATTTGGTTCGTAAGTATGCTGATTTAGTTTTAAATGAAAAAGGGGGCGAAGGCTTTGTAAGAAAGTTTGTCGAGATTTTGCTTGGCATAACAGAAATGAGCCATGAGCAAGTCATATCAAATTTACTTTCCAAATCATAAAGGAGAAATAATGAGCAAAATCTATTTAATAGCTGAAATAGGAATTAATCATAACGGCGATCTTGCAATAGCCAAAAAGCTTATAAAATCTGCTTCGGAAGCAGGGTTTGATGCAGTAAAATTTCAGAAAAGAACTATAGATATTGTTTATACTAAAGAAATGCTTGACGGCCCAAGAGAAAGTCCATGGGGTAATACGCAACGTGACCAAAAAAATGGGCTTGAATTCTCTCATTTAGAGTATGATGAAATAAACAATTACTGCGCTAAACTAAAAATGGACTGGTCTGCATCCGCATGGGATAAAGAATCGCAATCTTTTCTAAACAATTATAGTTTACCATTTAATAAATTAGCTTCTGCAATGTTAGGTCATAAACCTTTGATAAACCAAATAGCGGAAGAAAAAAGAAAAACTTTTATTTCAACAGGTATGGCCACACTTAATGAAATAGACGAAGTTGTTAATGTATTTACTAAGAAGAAGTGTCCGTTTGAACTAATGCATTGCAATAGCACTTATCCTATGAAAGAAGAAGATGCTAATTTAAATTGCATACCTATGTTAAGAGACAGGTATTCCTGTGATGTTGGATATTCAGGACATGAGTCTTCTCTCCTAAAAGTTTGTACTGTTGCTGCATCTTTAGGCGCTACATCTATTGAAAGGCATATAACATTAGATAGAACTATGTATGGTTCCGATCAAGCTGCATCAATAGAAACAAGCTCTCTTAAAAATTTTGTTGAAGTTATTAGAATGGTTAACAAAATTTTAGGAAGTGGAGAAAAAACTTTAACAGAGTCCGAAAAGATTGTGAGAGAGAAGCTTAGGATTGAAAAAAAATAAGCAAATTTGGGCTTTTATTCCTGCTAGATCAGGGTCAAAGGGAGTAACTAATAAGAATATTAAACAACTCGATGGACATCCATTATTAGCTTGGTCAATAAAGGCATGTCAAAAATCGAGAAGAATTGATCGAGTCTTTGTTTCAACAGATTCTTCTAAATACGCAAAAATT
>CACMAQ010000036.1:0-4021 GCA_902611715.1 uncultured Pelagibacteraceae bacterium
CGAAAATATGGGAATAGTTATTCTTACTTCTAATATTAACTTGCCAAAAAAATTTCACAAGGAAGTTAATATCTAATATGTTAAATTTAATTAAAAGGGATCTATTGTTATCGTTTTATTCAAGTGCTAATTTCTTTTTCACAGTATCTTTCTTTGTACTAATTTTAATATTAATTCCATTTGCCTTTGGTACTCAAAGTGATCAGCTTAAACTTTTATTTAAAGGTGTAGTATGGATTGCACTAGCTTTGTCAATCATAATTACAGTTGATAGAATTTATAATGCTGATTATGAGGATGGTAATTTAGATATTATTATGCAGAAAAATAAGACGATAGAGTATTTAGTAATCAGCAAATATGTTACCCATTGGTTTATTTACTGTCTTCCACTTTTAGTAATCCTGCCAATATTGAGTTTTTTATTTTATTTGGATTATTTAGAGACTATACAAATATTTATAAACTTATTCATAGGTTCATTTGGCATGGTTTTCATTGCGAATTTTGTTAGCGCACTAACGCTCGGTGCCAAAAGAACAATTTTTTTAAAGACAATTATAATGATACCGCTGTTTGTACCTTTTATTATTTTTGGCTCTGATGCTGGTTCATGGCCAATTCTATTAGCATTATCAATGCTTTCTTTTGTTGTCTCTATATATGTAACCGCTTATGGTCTGCGTCTTTATGGAGAGTAGGCAATGCCTCAAGTCGTTATATATATAATAGAAGATGTATATCAAAATTAATAATAATCATATTGAGCTTATCAAGTCTGCAAATCCATACTTAATTTTCGCAACAATTTTTGCATTTATTTTAGGTTTATACTATTCACTTTTTCAGTCTCCCCCAGATTATATTCAAGGAGACTCGATGAGAATTATGTATATTCATGTTCCTTCTGCATGGTTTGCACTTATGGCTTACTCAATTTTAGCTGGTTCATGTGTTCTTTGGTTCATAACCCGAAACCCTCTTTTTAATGTTGTTGCAAGATCAATTGCTCAAGTAGGAATGGTATTTACTTTAATGTCATTGATAACTGGAAGTATATGGGGCAAGCCTACATGGGGTGTATGGTGGGTATGGGACGCAAGACTAACTTCTATGTTAATATTATTTTTTCTTTACATCGCTTATATCTTTCTTTGGCAGGCTATATCAAATAAGGAACTTGCTTCAAAAATATCAGCAGCACTAGCAATAATAGGTTTTATCAATATACCAATAATTAAATTTTCAGTAGACTGGTGGAATACTTTGCATCAACCTGCTTCAATTTCAAAGCTTTCTGCACCAACTATTGATGTAAGTATGCTTATTCCATTATTTATAATGACAGCTGCTTGTTTTTTATTTCTAGTAACAGTATCACTAATCAGATTCAGACTTGTCTTGATTGAAAATAAAATGTTAAGGAACAGCGTTTAATGAATGAATTATTAGATATGGGTGGATACGCAATCTTTGTTTGGTCTTCATATGGTATTTTTTTCTTTTCCTTAGTTATATTTTTTTTAATCAACATATTAAATTTAAGGAAATACGAAAAAATTTTTAATAAAACAAAAAAGAAAATTGACTAGTTTAGTAAAAAGCAGATTAATTAAATTCCTCTTAAGTTTAATTATTGTTTTAATCGCAGTATTGATAATTATTTTTAATTTAAGGGATAATATAATTTATTTTTATGGTCCAACCGAACTTTTAAAAAATTCAGATAAACAAGGTCAAATAATGAGGTTGGGTGGCCTTGTATCTGTAGACTCTGTTCAAAACGAAACTGACAGTATCTTTTATTTCAGTATTACTGATGGTGATAACGAAATTGAAGTAAAATATGAGGGTATTCTGCCAAATTTATTTGCTGAAGATAAGGGAGTAGTCGTTGAGGGGGTTTATATGAATGATGGTAGATTTATTGCAAATAAAGTCTTAGCTAAGCATGACGAAAACTATATGCCTCCTGAAGTCATAGAAACACTTAAAAAATCTGGTAAATGGCAAGGCGAATGAGTTTATATATTTTTTATATTTCAAATTTTTTACTACTTGTTTGTCTAACTGCATCACTAATGCAGTCTAGTAAAATTATAAATAATAGAATTTTCACTAGACCCAGTGTTATAGTGTTGGCCTCTGTTCAGTTAATTTCAATACTGCTATCATTTTTAATACTAATTTTTCTTTTTCTCATTTCAGATTTTAATTTCGATTTAGTTTATTTCAATTCTCATTCTGAAAAGCCACTTATATATAAATTCTCAGGTGTTTGGGGAAATCATGAGGGAAGTATGCTTTTATGGATATTAATTTTGGTCTTATTTAATTTTTTATTTGTTCTCTCGAAAAGAATTTCTGAAAGATTTAAAGATATAACAGTTGCTATACAAAGTATCATGATCTTTGGATTTGTCGCATTTTTATTTTTTTTATCAAATCCATTTACATTAAATCAAAACAATTTTTTTGATGGTATTGGTCTGAACCCTATTTTACAGGATCCACTCTTAGCAATACATCCGCCTGTTTTGTATGTAGGTTATGTTGGCTTTTCTCTAGTATTTAGCTTAGCAATTGCAGGGTTAATTACGAAAGAAGTTGACCAACAATGGGCTTCAATTGTTAAACCATGGGTCTTTTCGGCCTGGGCATTTCTTACGGCAGGAATAGCCCTAGGTTCATTTTGGGCTTATTATGAACTTGGCTGGGGCGGCTATTGGTTTTGGGATCCAGTTGAGAATGCATCATTAATGCCCTGGATAGCCGCAACTGCATTAATTCACTGTGTATTGATACTTCAGAAAAGAAATGTAATGCAATCCTGGACTATTATTTTAGCCATACTTACATTTTCATTGAGTTTAGTTGGAACATTTCTTGTCCGGTCTGGAATCCTAAACTCAGTTCATACCTTCGCTAGTGATCCTGGAAGAGGTTTATTTATTCTATTATTTATTTTTCTTATACTTGCCTTTTCTTTTAGCTTATTTGCCTACAACTCTGAAAAAATTAATAAGACAAGTAGTATGGGTTTGATCAGTAGAGGTACAGGCATACAAGTAAATAATTGGCTCTTGATAACTATTTTAACAATTGTTTTTTTGGGAACTATGTATCCTCTTGCAACAGATTTATTATTTAATAAGAGTTTAACTGTTGGACCTAAATATTATTCAACGACTATTGCCCCCATAATAATAATTTTTCTTTTTTTCATGTTTATTTCTCCACGTTTAGGATGGACTGACACAAAACTCTATAAAATAATAATTCAACTGCGATATCTCATTATTACATCATTAACTGTTACATTGATAATCAGTCTATATTTTGAATTATTTAATTTGACTGAAATTCTAATTATTTTTTTTAGTTTACTTTTAATAATTTCCTCTATGACAGCTAGTATAAACTTTAATAAGCGAAATATTTTAGTAAGAACCAACTTAGGCCAAAATCTTGCACACGCTGGATTCGGTATCTTGATGATGGCAGTTGTAAGTAATGCTGTGTATTCTGAGGAGAGAATTTATAACGCTAAAGTTGGGGATAATTTACAATTGCAAAAATATATTTTTAGTTTTGATAAAATAGAGCAAGTTGAGGAAAGCAATTATAATTCACTAAAAGCATATTTTCTTATGAAAAAAGATGGGAAGTTAATAGATACATTCACACCCGAAATTAGATTCTATTCAAATCCGCCAACAATTACTTCAGAAGCAAGTATTTTACACAAGTTTTTTTCAGATATTTACCTTGTTATGAACGTTCCTCAAGATCAGCAGTCAATTAGTGTGAGAATGCATATCAAACCTTTCATGACAATACTTTGGTTAGGTACATTAATGATAATCATTGGTGGGATTATATCTGCTTCTATGAGAATCGGACGTTTCGATGAAAAGTAATCGTTTAAAATTTTTACCTTTGGTCTTAATAATATTATTAAGTATATTCTTATTTTTTTCTTTAAATAATGATACCTCAAAACTTTCAAGCCCTCTTGTTG
>CACMAQ010000037.1:0-3955 GCA_902611715.1 uncultured Pelagibacteraceae bacterium
TCTCATACAACTCATTTGGGCTTGCAAGTTGTTGAATTACACCATCATTAAAAACAGCAACCCGATCTGACATCGTGAGCGCTTCTGATTGGTCGTGAGTTACGTAAACAACCGTGATTTCTAGCTCCTCATGTAGGTGCTTGATCTCATACTGCATTTGTTCTCTAAGTTGTTTGTCAAGCGCACCCAACGGTTCGTCCATTAGAACAAGATCAGGCTCAAAAACTAGGCTACGAGCAAGCGCAACTCTTTGCTGTTGACCTCCTGATAACTGTGCGGGCATCCGATTTTTAAATTGTTCCATTTTTACCATCTCAAGAGCTCTTGTTATCTTTTTATCCCTATCAGCTTTTTCTATTTTTCTCACTTCTAACGGAAATGCTAAATTCTCAGCGACAGACATATGTGGAAATAGAGCATAATTTTGAAAAACCATACCAATATTTCTTTTATATGGTGGAATATTATTTATTAAGTTTCCATTAAGTTTAATTTCCCCATTTGTTGAATTCTCAAAACCTGCTAGCATCATCAAACAGGTTGTTTTACCAGATCCTGAAGGACCGAGCATTGTAAGAAATTCACCACGATAGATATTTAAATTAAGATTTTTAACAACAAGTTCTTTGCCATCGTATGTTTTCTGAACATTTTCGAATGTTACGAAATCTTGATTTTTTATACTCATTTAAATTTTTAATTAATTTAAGTAAATACTCGTACCATCTATATATCATTTATGCAATTTAATCGTAATTCAAATTTAATTGAGTTATAATAAGGCATAAATTAAGTTATATTTAAAATTAATGAAACAATATAAACATTATATCAATGGTGAGTGGGTAGATAGTTGTAAAAAAAATAAAAAAATTTCAGTTTTAAATCCAGCTAATGAAGAAGTTATTGGCGAAATTACAGCTGGTATAGATGAAGATATAAATAGAGCAGTTGAGGCAGCAAAAAAGGCATACCTTTCAAGAGTTTTGGTTGACATGAATCCTATGGAGCGTGCAAAACTCATGAGGCGTATCGCAGATGAAATTAGAAAAATTAGTAAAGAAGGCGGGGCATTATTATGCGCTGAAAACGGAAAACTTTTATCAGCATCAGAAAATGAATTTCATGAGGCGGCAAATTATTTTGATTATTACAGCGGCCTGACAGACAAGATTGAAGGCCAAACAATACCAGTTAACAGTCAGGTAATGGATTATACTGTTTATGAGCCTTATGGAGTTTCAGGTCACATTGTTCCTTGGAACTTTCCCATTTCAATGATAGCTCGTTCATTAGCTTGTTCTTTTGCTGCTGGAAACTCAACTGTAATAAAGCCAGCAGAGCTAACTCCTCTTGCCACAAGCTCATTTTTTGCCCAAGCAGTTCATAATGCAGGAGTTCCCAAGGGTTTAATAAATATCGTAACAGGTTATGGAAATGAAGCAGGCGAAGCTCTGATTAATCATCAAGATGTTGCGCAAATTACTTTCACGGGGTCTGTGAAAACTGGAAAAGTTATACTTCATGCTGCTGCAGAACGTGCCGTTCCTGCGGTCGTTGAACTCGGTGGAAAGTCGGCTGCAGTAGTATTGCCAGACGCCGATATTAACAAAGTAGTCAATGCCACAAAAATTGGCATCTTTAGCCAAGCTGGACAAATTTGTTCAGCAATGTCACGTATGATTGTACACAAGTCAATTAAAGATGAAGTATTGGATCAATTGTATAAATTAGCTGGCTCTCTAAAAATTGGAGCGGGTAACGAAGAGGGTGTAGACTTAACTCCTATAATATCAGAAGATCAATTACAAAAAGTTGAAAACTACGCACGCTCAGGTTTACAATCTGGGGCAAATGCAGTTTTTGGAGGGAAAAGGGTTGATCGAAAAGGATACTTCTTTGAACCGACTATATATTCTGATGTCAAATCTGACATGACAATAGCTCAAGAAGAGATATTTGGTCCATTTTTATCAGTACTAGAATATGACGACTATGATGAAGCAGTTGAAATTGCAAATGATACAAAATATGGTCTTGCTGCTGGGGTATTCACAAATGACATTGATATGGCTACAAAAACAGCTTCTGACTTAAACGGAGGACAAGTGTATGTAAATAGCTGGTTTACCGGAAGCATTGCAACACCATTCGGAGGCTACAAACAATCAGGCTATAGTAGGGAAAAAGGTCAACAAGCAATCAAAAGCTATTTGCAGTTAAAAAACGTAGGTATTCAACTGTAAAAAGCCATAAACTGCGACAATTAAGCTTTAATGTTAGCTTTTAAAGATCTTTTATTTATTTGATTAAACATTATATCTTTTGGAGATACCAATAGAAAAAAATGTACACACCAATAAATCAATATATTGAAAGACTGGAAAATATTTCATTTGATGTTGATCAATTGAATGAAGCAGTCAGTGAGCTAGTTAAAATCAGACCTTTTGAACATTCGGAACAGCAGCCAGGTATGCTAAAATCTAATGCTATTTGCCTTAACTATGATGAAAAAGAGTTAGATGAATGGTTTGGAGGAAATATAAGAGGCAAATACTGGACTAAACCTGACTCTTCATTTGAAGAAATGGAGAGAGAGCCATACATTGATGAAACGCAATACACTCTATTTAACCCAAAATTAAACAATACATACTTTAAGTATGTATACGAAAAAATAAATGAGTTTTTTGAAATAGGTAGATGCCGCGTTATTAAAATGCCACCGCGTACAACCTTGAGTTGGCATAGAGACCCTGAGAGAAGATTACACATTGCAATAAAAACTAATTATGGCGCTCGAATGTTTATTGAACATACTGGCTACCACATACCTGCAGATGGAAATATTTATTTAACTGATAACACTAAATATCACACAGCTATTAATGGTGGAGAAGAAGATAGAATTCACTTGGTAGCTACTGTTCTAGGCACAAAATAATTTTAACAATCAATTATATTTTTACGCATCCAGCTCGCTTTATTTGCTTCACGTACCTGACTAAATTCTTTTAACTCACGTTTCTTCAATTTTACATACTTTGAAACTACTTTTGCGCCGATTGACTTTTTAACAATTGTGTCATTGCTAAATTTTTTTATAGCTTGCTCTAGACTGTTGGGTAGTTTTTTCACCCTTTTTAATTTGTGACCCTGCGTATACATATTTATATCAAGGCGTTTTCCAGGGCTGCGTTTGTTTTTCATTCCATCGAGACCCATTGCTATAATTCCTGATTGAAGCAGGTACGGGTTAGCAGCACCATCTGCAGCTCTAAATTCAAATCGTCCTTGATCTGGAATTCGTATCATATGTGTACGATTATTTCCTGAGTACGTCACAGCAGTAGGAGAATAAGTTGATCCAGAATTTGTTGTTTTTGCATTTAATCGTTCATAACTGTTTAGACACGGATTTAGCCATGCAGCAAAACAGTCTACTGATTTCATTATGCCGCCAATAAATTGATAGCCCATTTTTGATAGACCTAGTTGATCAGAAGAATCCTGAAATAAGTTTTTTTTCTTATTTTTATCCCATACTGATACATGAGCATGACAACCATTACCTGTCAGTTGAGTAAATGGTTTAGGCATGAACGTCGCTCTCAATCCATGCTTTTCAGCAATTGATTTTACCATAAACTTAAAAAATACGTGACGATCCGCAGTTGTGAGACAATCTGTATAGTCCCAATTCATTTCAAACTGACCATTTGCATCTTCATGGTCATTTTGATAAGGCTTCCAACCTAATTTAATCATAGAGTCACAAATTTCACTCAAGACTTCAAAGCGTCTCATCAAAGCGGCAACATCATAGCAAGGTTTTAGGGCATCATCACGATTGTCAGCAACTTCAGTACCATCTTCATTTAAAATGAAAAATTCGCATTCAACGCCAGTCATCATCTTAAGGTTTAACTTATCTAAATTATTAATTTGGTTT
>CACMAQ010000038.1:0-3707 GCA_902611715.1 uncultured Pelagibacteraceae bacterium
TCCCTCCACCAGCACCTAATCAAATCGTTTATGTAGAAGCGGAGAATCCTTGGGAAGGTCTAGCCTGGTGGGAACCTGTTTACGTAACTGGAAAAATTAAAATTGAAAATCAAAATATTGAAGACCTTGCAATCGTAGGCTATGAATTAGCTGCAAACAATATCGAATATTATCGTGGTGAAACAGGGGTTCACGGATTCTTTGATTGGTAGGATTTTACGAGTCTATTTACTTATCCTTAAAGTACTCAATTATATCTGATTTATAATCAAGAGGTGGGAACCTTCCAATAATATTTGATTGATAGTTCCTTGGCCTATCTCTTCTTCTGAGAAACCCATCTTTAGCTTTTGTATACGATGATACTAACTTTTTTAGAGATGAAATATATGATGGTTTTTTTGGGTCTATATCTCCAAAAACGTAAGTAAAACGCTTATCGGCAGACAGAGAGATTGCACAAGACCGCTTGCAGCAACTCATACAATTTACACCTCTGATGATAACGTCATCTTGTCTTTTGAAACTGTTCACAATTTTTTTTGCAAAGCGCTCGCCTCCTCGAGAATTATATTTTTCTTCTCGTCCATCTCGACAAGTTAAACAGATCGATAAAACAGGTTTAGTGTTGCTCATAAATTGCTAAATTTAATGTTATAATATAACAACTTGTATAATGCTTTTTTTTTAATTACAAGGTATGTTTAAAAAAACTAATTTTGTAAAATATGGAAAATAGTTCATCGCAAGTACCAGTCACTGTATTAACAGGTTTTTTAGGAGCAGGTAAAACTACTTTATTAAATCGTATTTTAACTGAGCAACACGGTCGTCGTTATGCTGTAATTGTTAATGAGTTTGGTGAGCAAGGAATAGACAATGATCTCGTAGTTGATGCTGACGAAGAAGTTTTTGAAATGAACAATGGATGTATATGTTGCACAGTTAGGGGTGATTTAATACGTATACTTGGAGGTCTGATGAAGCGTGCAGATCAGCTGGATGCAATAATTGTAGAGACAACTGGACTTGCTGACCCTGCACCTGTAGCTCAAACATTTTTTGTCGATCAAGATGTTGCAGACCGAACTAAATTAGACGCTATTGTCACTGTCGCAGATGCTGTCCACCTTAGCACTCAACTTGGAGAACATCATGAGGCAGAAGAGCAGATCGCTTTTGCAGATGTAGTACTGCTCAATAAGATTGATTTAGTTGATCAAAGTCAGATTACCGGCGTTAAGGATCGTATTAGAAAAATTAATCCTTATACAAAAATTATTGAGACAAATAGATGCGCTGCACCTCTTGAAGAAATTCTTGGTCTTAATGCTTTTAGTCTTGATCGCGTCTTAGAGGTTGAACCTGATTTTTTGGACTCCGATCATGATCATGAACATGATGACGATGTAACCAGTGTTTCTTTTGTTTCTGACACTCCACTTGACTTAGAAAAATTTGAGAAGTGGTTTGGAAACCTATTACAGACGCATGGTCAAAATATTCTTAGATCAAAGGGCATTCTTGATTTTAAGAATGAAAAAGATCGCTATGTATTTCAAGGAGTTCATATGCTCATGGATGCATCTCCTATGGGTCCATGGCCTGAGAAAAGTATTCGAAATTCGAGGGTTGTATTTATTGGTCGCAAATTAGAGACAATGAATTTGAAAGAGGGCTTCGAAAATTGTAAGTCAGATTAGTTCTGCTTTAGATGAATAACGAATTTGTAATAAAATCCCGCTTTGAAGAAAATGGAAAGGTCTTTGAAACAGGCGCTCCTGTCACAGGTGCAGTTTCAATAGAGAATGCTGTTGCTGTTGGATTTGGAGACGGATCAATAAGGTTTTTTTGGCCAGATAATGATCCCTTAGAAGTTCAAGCACATTCTGGCGCAATACTAAGCATTGCTTCAAGTAATGATGGGGTCATAACAGGCGGGCAAGATGGTCGTTTTTTAAAAATATCGACAAATGCTGAGGTCGAGGAAATTTACAATTTTGGAACACGTTGGGTAGATAATGTAGCGGCATATGAAAGTATGGTTTTATGTTCGTCTGGAAAAAATGTCTATATCTGGTCAGATGAAAATGATAAGCCAAAAATACTAGAGCATCAAAGTACGATAGGTGGTATCGCAATTGATCAAAATGGAAGGAGAATTGCTGTCTCATGTTATGGAGGAGTAACTTTGTGGAGATTAGAAAAAAACAAATGGAAATCATCGAAATTTGCTTGGAAAGGTTCACACGGTAAAGTTGGGTTTAGTCCAGATGGCAAGTATCTGGTGACAACAATGCAAGAAAATGAGCTTCATGCTTGGCGAATTCGAGACAAAGCAAGTTTTGCGATGTCAGGTTACCCGTCAAAAGTAAAAAGTTTTACATGGGCCGGAGACAACCCTTATCTAGTAACAGCGGGTGCAAAAGAAGCTATATGCTGGCCATTCGATGGCAAGGAGGGTCCTAAAGGACGCAAGCCTCTGTGCATTGCAAGTGGAGGTCAACAAAATGCAACTTTTGTTGAGTCATTGCCTGGGGAGAAAGCAGTTTTTGCTGGATTTCGTAACGGCATGGTTCTTCTCTCAGAATTATCAGAACATCCAAATGACGTCCTTATCCAAAATCCTACAGGATCAGAAGTATCAAATATTAGTATTTCACCCGATCGATCCCATATATTGGTCGGAGATTCAAAAGGCCAAATTTTATGGTCACCACTTTGGGAGCAATAAAATGGAGGGTATGTTTCAGAAAAAAAAATCAAATAAAAGTGCTACTCAAAATTTAAAAAATCTAATCATAGAGAAATTTAGATTAAATGAAGATACTACTGTAAGCATTGCTGAACTAAGCTGTCATGAACCAAATTGCCCACCAAAAGAAACAATTATTACGATCCGTAAAGCTGATGGAAGCACTTCCAACCTACGAATTCATAAAGCTTTGGATCAGATACAGAGGGAAGACGTTAAGACACTAAGACATGAAAAAAATTAAATATTATTTAATATAAGTGAATTCTGCTTTTTATTCGTTTCTTCATCCTAATTTGACTGCTAACAGCAATTACTCATATCTACTGTTATATACATCTTGTATTTGTGCTGGCCATTCTTGTCTTATGTAAGTGATCAGCTGCCAAACCTCTTCTTCACTTAAGCTGTCATTGCCAAGCATCTTTCCCTCATAATTAGGATCAAAACTTGGAAAGCCATATTTAATAACTTGAAACAAGTAATCTGGAGAATGATGCCACGTGTGGCCTGTGCCATTTAATGGTGGGGCTAATCGATGCCCATCTTCATCTAGAGTATTTTGCCAATCCTCTTGACCCTGTAAATTAACTCCGTGACAAGAAGCACAATTATTTTGATAAGCGGCTATTGTTTCAGGGTGAATTGGCTTTTGAGCTTGAGCAACTTCTTCTTCTATCGATTGATTGCTAAAAGCCTGATATAGAAAAAAAGCAATAATTAATGCAACTATTATTAGTGCAGCTGTCCGCATAAACATCTTGTTAAAAAAATAAAAGTTCTCTTTAAAATTTCAACAAGAATTTATTTCTTGTATATTTCATCTTCAGGGATTGATATGAAAAATTTTTAATCTTTTCGGTACCAGTACAACCGTACCGAAAGGATTTTAGCCACTAATGGAGAAAAACATCAAGCCAAGAAAACCTGTCGCGATCACAAAGCTCGATAA
>CACMAQ010000039.1:0-3698 GCA_902611715.1 uncultured Pelagibacteraceae bacterium
CTATTTGCATTATCGAAAAAATACAGAGACACCTTTTTCATGCTTAATTAGAAGTGAGGATTTTAATATATTTTCTTATTCACCTGAAAGATTTCTAAAATTAGAGAATAACAAAATTATGGTTTCGCCAATAAAAGGTACAATTGAAAGGGGTGAGAGTGAATTCGAAGATGCAAAATTAAAAGAACAATTATCTTCAAGTAAGAAGGATAATGCTGAAAATTTAATGATCGTTGACGTTTTGAGAAATGACATCTCTGAAGTCTGTAAATCTGGAACGGTAAAAGTTTCTCGTTTGGCTGAACTAGAAACCTATAACAATGTTCACCATCTTGTTTCTGACATTGAGGGTACGTTATCTAAAGGTATGAATATATTTGATGTTATAAAACACTGTATGCCTGGAGGATCCGTAACTGGGGCACCAAAAGTAAGAGCAATGCAAATTATTTCAGAATTAGAAACTTTCAAAAGAGGGGTTTATTGTGGAGCTATAGGTTTCATCTCATTTAGTGGTTATGCAGATTTTAATATCCCGATCAGAACTATTACTGTCAATAATGAAAAAGTATTTCTAAATTCTGGGGGAGGGATCGTAGCAGACTCAAAACCTTTAAATGAATATCATGAATTGAATAAAAAAGTTGAGAATCTATTACAGATTAATAAAAAATCATTGAATAAGTTTATGTCTAAGAACAAACAAATATAATGAAAGTTTATCTCAATAATAAATTTATAGATGAAGAAAAAGCAACTATTAACATAAAAGACCGCGGCTTACTTTTAGGAGACAGTATTTTTGATACTTTATTATATAATAAAAATAAAATAATTTTATTTGATTTTCATTTTGCTCGATTTAACAAATCAATAAGAAATAATTATTTTAATTTCAAGTTATCAAAGAAGAATTTACAAAATATAATTTTAAAATTAATAAAAAAAAATAATCTTTTAAATAGCAAACTTTCGATAAGATATACATTGACCAGAGGGTATGCAAAGAGAAGAGGGTTAGATATTGAAAACAATCAAAAGTCAAATTTTCTTATTACTATTTCCAAATTAACCAGTAATCATACAACCATAAAGCCAGTGAGACTTAAAGTTTCAAAAATCAAAAGACTCTCAAATTCTTTGTTATCTAGAAATAAAACAAACAATTATTTTGAGAATATCCAATCAAAACTCATTGCGCAGAAAAATGGCTATGACGACGCATTAATGCTTAACGAAAGTGACAAAATTTGCTGCAGTTCAAGCTCAAATATTTATTTTGTTAAAAAAAATAAAATTTATACCCCTCCAATCAATGACGGTGCCTTAGATGGCACTGTAAGGCGTTTATTAATTGAAAAGAAAAAGGTTGAAGTTAGAAGCATATCATTGAATAATCTTTCCAATGTAAGTGAAATATTTCTTACAAATAGCATTGGTTTGCGGCCAGTTAGTAAAATTAATAACCGTTCTTTTAAAAACGGGCCAATAACTAAAAAAATTACGGAACATTTGAATAAATTAGGTATTTAAAATGAGTGTTGCAAGTGCAGTTTCAAGAGAATTTAGTTATTTTAAGTTTTTTTTAAAATTAGTTGGACGATCAAGAAGTTTCGACAAAAAAAAATATACAACTGTAGCTGATATTATGGAGGAACAAGTTGACAAAACTCCTGACAATATTGCTATCGAGTTTGAAGACAAGAAATACACATATCGTGAGATGGATGCTGAAGCGAACCAGATTGCAAACTGGGCAATTAATAAAGGTTATAAGACGGGAGATGTAATATCTCTTTTGATGGAAAATAAACCTGAATATATATTTACATGGTTCGGGCTTGCGAAGATCGGTGTTACAGTTGCTTGTCTCAATAATAACATAAAAAGTAAATCGCTTGCTCACTGCATTAAAAAATCGGAAAGTAAAAGTCTAATCATAAGTTCTGATTTAATGGAAAATCTTGCATCAGCTCAAGAATATATTGAAGGTAATTTAGATGTTTATGTAGCAGGTAAGGACGTTCAAGGTTATGAAACTTTAGATGGCTCACAAATTGAAAACAGTAAAGTAAGGCCCGAAACTTCTTTGAGAGAAGAATTATCAAATAACCAATCACTGTTTTATATTTATACAAGTGGAACTACAGGCATGCCTAAAGCCGCAAACTTCAGCCATCAAAAATTTTTAGTTGGATGTGGTCTGCAAATGTTTTCACTTGATATGAAACCAACTGATAAAACTTACATGGTCTTACCACTCTATCATGCAACTGGTGGAGTTGTTGGTGTTGGTTCGACATTTTGTACTGGTGGCACACTAGTATTGAGAAAGAAATTCTCTGCTGCTAGTTTTTGGGAAGATTGCGTAAAGCATGATGTAACAGTAATTACATATATTGGTGAACTGTTTCGTTATTTAGTTGCTACAAAGAAAAGTGAATACGAAACGAGGCATAAAATTAGGGGCATATATGGTAACGGTCTCAGACCTGAAGTTTGGAAGATTGTTCAAGAAAGATTTGGAATAGATAGGATTGTTGAGTTTTATGGGGCCTCAGAGGGAAATATCTCACTAACAAATGTCGATAGTAAGTTCGGTTCAATCGGAAGAATACCCCCTTATTTAAAAAGTGTATTGCCAACTAAAGTGGTTAAATTCGATGTAGAAAATGAGGTAGTGATTAGAGATGAGAATGGGTTTTGCATAGAATGTGAAGATGGTGAGGCCGGTGAGGCAATTGGATTTATACCTGACGATGATAAGTTTACAGGTAAATTTGAAGGCTATACAGACAAAGAGGCAACAAAGAAAAAAATTCTTGAGAATGTCTTTGAAAAAGGTGATCGATGGTTCTCTTCTGGAGACCTGCTTAAAAAAGATAAGCAGGGATATTACTATTTTGTTGACCGTATAGGTGATACTTTTAGATGGAAATCAGAGAATGTATCAACTAATGAAGTAAGTGAGGCCATCTCTGCGTATAAAGGTATTGATGAAGTCAACGTTTATGGAGTTGAAGTACCAAACCAAGACGGCAGAGCCGGAATGGCTTCTTTAGTTGTAAATGATGAATTTAAATTAGAGCAACTTTATGAATATCTAGCTGAGCAATTGCCAGCTTATAGTGTTCCAGTATTTATTAGGATAAGTCCAGAAATAGAAAAAACTGGGACGTTTAAGTATAAGAAAACTGACTTAGTAAGAGATGGTTACGACCCAACAAAAATTCAAGATCCAATTTATTTTGCTTCAGGCGATGAAAAACAATATATAAATTTAGATCAAGAGTCTTTTAATAAAATTAATAGCAGAGATATTAGAATTTAAAAATATTTTGCAATTTTTAATGTTAACTGAGAGTCTTCTTCAAACGCATATGTAAAATCATCAGTATCAATCTCTCCGTTGATGCTCATATCTATAAATACTTTAAGATCATCTCTAATGCGTTGTTCAAACTCAGCGAAAAATCTATTTGAACTTCCACTCATATCAGCGAATAAACCAGTTAGTAGGCTTGTTGACTTTATATCATTTTTTGTCCATCTTAATGCTAAGACTCCTTCATTATTGAAAGCAAAGTCATTTCTATCATCAAATGTGTATTCAACTATAATTCCTAAATCACTTGTGGTTTCTCTCAAACCATAAATAGTGTACTCTGTCCCTCCTGCTATTCCAAAGTGCCGTTCTC
>CACMAQ010000040.1:0-3468 GCA_902611715.1 uncultured Pelagibacteraceae bacterium
TATGCATTTAGCAGCTTTGAAAAAGGGGACTTAAAATCTTATCAAGAGAAATCAGACTATAATTTTGTCGATCTTTCTAAAGGGCAAACAGCCTATAAAGATTATGGAAATAAAAATGATCCTGCAATAATTATTATTCATGGGGCAACTTTACCTTCAGAAGGATATGTTGGTTTCTGTGAGGGATTAAGTCTAAAAGGCTATAGAGTAATCTGTTATGACCAATATGGAAGAGGTTACTCTGACAGACCTGTTTCTAATTACAACATGGAATTTTATCTAGATCAACTTAATGAATTGTTAGGTTATTTAGAAATAAAGAAATCTATTTTACATGGTTCATCCATGGGAGCCCCAATTGCAATCAATTACGCTAACAAATATCCAAATCAAGTATCTGCTATTGGTTTACAAGTTCCTCTAGTAAACAGTAATAGTAGAATACTCAGTATTCTTAAAACTCCAATCTTGGGAAATTTTGTTTTAAGAGTTCTTGGAATTCCATTTTTAAAAAATAGAGCTGATCAATGGGTAACCGATAATCCTGAACAGAGAGATTTGGTTGACAGATATATTGCTCAACTTACACTACCTGGAACAGAGCAATCACTACTTTCTTCAATACGTAATGTTGTAAATACTAACTTTATTCCTGATTATAAAAAATTCTCACAATTCGATATTCCTATTCATGTAGCCTATGCAAGTGATGATGATGAAATTGATCCGAAAACTGTTGAACAGGTTTTAAACTTAATTCCAAGGGCTGAAAGTTTTGTTTTTACAGGTGGTCACGGTGGTGGTGGTTTTATTGTTGATGAACTCAATAATATATTTACTGACTTTCTAAATAAAAATTTAAACTAAGAGCAATCTATCAATTTGCGTTGTATAGTTTCTTGTGCAGTTTTCTCTTTTTTGTTTCCAATTGCCAACTTTACATTCTGATGCCATCTGAAGCGTGTCCCGACCATAACGATAGTTAATGGCATCAATTGCTGACATGAGATCAGAATTTTGATTATAATTTTTTTCAAATAGTGTCTCTTGAATTTCTGACTCGTCACATAAACCACTAAGAAGCACACCTGCTTTTTTATACTGATAGTTGTTTTTAAAAATTCTCTTTGTAAGCAATAAAGATGTTTCAATAATTGTTATGCTATCGTGCGTTGGATGAGAAAGGGTTCTTGATGCCCCGTTTGAATAATAAGCACTTTTTTTGTCAAAAGGATTTGTTCTTACAAAGACCGAAACACAAGACGCCGCAAGGCTTTCAGAGCGTATACGTTCAGCGGCTCTTCGTGCAAAAGTTGTGACAGCCTGCTCTATGTCTTCTAAATTTGTTAGAAGTTTTCCAAATGATCTTGTGGTGCAGCAGCTTTTTCTTGTCATTGAGTATTCTTCAAGGGGAATACAAGAAATCCCCCTTAACTCTGTAATTGTTTTCAAGCCATTAACGCTCATCATTTTTCTTATCCATGAGTCACTGCAATTCTTTAGTAGTTTTGCATTGTGTATTCCATGGTTAATTAATTTTTTTGATAAACGTCTTCCTACTCCCCATACATCACCCACTTCAGTTAGTTCAAGTATTTGGTCAATATTATTATAATTCACAAGTGAACATACACCGTTCAAAGAATCATCTTTTTTAGCCTTATGGTTTGCAACCTTTGCAAGTGTTTTTGTTGAGGCAATACCTATGCTGACTGGAATTCCTGTATGCTGTAAAATAGTTTGTCTCAGTTGATGAGCATAAGACTCATAATCAATTGGTAAACTGCTCAACTCTACAAATGCTTCATCAATTGAATATATTTCTGTATACGGAGAAGAACTAGAAATAATATTCATTACTCGGCGCGACATGTCTGCATACAATGTGTAGTTTGAAGAAAATACAACCACTTTTTCTTTTTCTACAATATCTTTCACCTTAAAAAGTGGAACGCCCATTTTTATTCCAAGAGCCTTTGCTTCTTTGGAACGTGATATTACGCAACCATCATTATTTGATAGAGCTACGACTGGTCTATTATTAAGTTTCGGATTAAAAACACGTTCACATGAAACATAAAATGCATTGCAATCGATTAGTGCAAAAACTTTGTCTCTCATTAATTATCTATTCTTTGGACTTAAACTGTGAACAACGTTTGTGCATACTCCCCATATGGTAAAATCCATTTCTTCAGAGACTAAAACATCAATATAGTTCTTGTTAGATGATGATAAACAAACTTGTTTATTTTCTATTTTTAAAATTTTAACACTCAGCTCGCCATCTAAAACTGCTATGATTATAGAATTATTTCGAGGCTTAATACTCCGATCAACAATGAGAAGGTCTCCTGGATAAATACCTGAACCAATCATAGAGTCACCACGCGCTCGGACTATGAAAGTTGCATTTGGGTGCGGAATAAGTTCCTCATTTAGGTCAATTGTCCCCTCTGTAAAATCTCTTGCTGGAGAGGGAAAACCGCATTCTACTGCTTCTTTATAAAATGTTAAAAACATTGGATAAATTCTATTTTGTTCTTGTTTTGTTCTAATTATTGCACTAGTGGAGTTAAGAGTCAATACTGCTCAATAAATTTTTATGAAAAAAATTGTTTTTGAAAGAATGAAATAGCATCTTTGTGACATTGCTTACGAGCTGCCCAATTACCTCCTGCGTGAGCTCCAAGGATATCAGGCGTTTCTTTTAAGAGGCGCATTCTTTCTTCAAGTGAGTCTAAATGAAAAGTATTATTGTTTTCATCGGTAAAAATTTGTCGTCCATCCATCTTTAGATCAATAAACATATCTTTCAGCCTAATGGCATAAGGAATAAATTCAACAGGGTCAATGGAGTCAAACGAATGATGAGCGTTTGGATAAGTTGTAAGATCTACACTACGAACTGGCTTCATGTACTCAATCATTTTCTTACAAAGGCTTAGAGGAGTATAGTCGTCGTCTTCTCCAAATAGAACATGCATTGGAGCATCTGACCAACGATTATCCTCAGGCTTAAGTAATGTTCCTGGATAAATAGGTAAATGTGCAGCAAACTTTTCACCATTCTGTGCAAGCGTATCAATAATAGGTTGCCAGGCTGCATAGAAAGCTGTACTGCCACCAAGACTCCACCCCATGATACCTATTTTATCACTATCAACATCAGGATGTTTCGAAACTAGTGTTAATGCACGAAATGCATCAGTAATCATCGAAGCAAGAGTAACCTCGGTTTGATTTTCAACAATTGAAATAACTCCTCTAGATTCGAAGTGATGAATTCTAAAAATAGCAAATCCAGCATCTAATAAATTGACCATGTGAGTGTGATGACCTTCTCTCAACCCTGCGCTACCATGAATAGGAATAATCAGAGGGCATGGCTTCTTCATATTTTCAGGAAAAATAAGTGTACCCCAAACATCTTGTTTATCATCCATGTTTTTGCCATTCAAAAGATCA
>CACMAQ010000041.1:0-3399 GCA_902611715.1 uncultured Pelagibacteraceae bacterium
TTTGTTGCATCCATTTGATTAAGTTGTTTATGAGTTCTTCATCATCTTCACTTTGATCTTTAATACCTAGTTTTTTTTTCATCATTTGAAGCCATTTGTCCTTAAACAATGAACTAAAAGTGTTGATTAAGTTTTGAGCTATTTCAATTGATCTTTTCTCATTTTTATCGATGAGTGGTAATAAGCACTCTGCTAACCTCACTAAGTTCCATTGAATTATTGAAGGTTGATTGGCAAAAGAATATCTTCCTTGCGTATCAATTGAACTAAAAACTGTATTGGCATCATAATGATCCATGAAAGCGCATGGCCCATAATCAATTGTCTCTCCTGATATTGTTGAGTTATCTGTATTCATTACCCCATGAATAAATCCAACACGCATCCATTCTACAATCAAATTAATCTGTTTTTGCATGACAGCATTTATGAATTCAATCGCTAAATTTTCAGAAAATTTTAAATTACTGAAATGTCTTTTTATTGAGAAATCCAAAAGAGATTTCATGCCTTCATAATCTTTATGTGCCGCTAAAAATTGAAAAGTACCAATTCTTATATGGCTACTTGCTACTCGTGTTAATATGGATCCTTTTAATGGAACTTCTCGGTAGACTTTTTCGCCAGTCTCAACAACTGCTAAACTTCTTGTTGTTGGAATACCTAAATAATACATTGCTTCACTTATCAAATATTCGCGTAACATTGGTCCCAATGCAGCTTTACCATCTCCGCCTCTTGAATAAGGTGTTCGCCCTGAGCCTTTATACTGGATATCAAATATTTCACCGTCTGGAGTTACTTGCTCACCAACTATATGGGCCCTACCGTCTCCAAGAATTGTAAATTGTCCAAATTGGTGTCCTGCATAAGCCTGTGCAAATGGCTTTGAACCATGAGGCAGTGAATTTCCTGAGAATAAATTGGATAAGTCTTCTTCTGAGATACCTTTTAAATTTAGGCCAAGCTTTTCGGCCAGTTCATTGTTAACAATGACAGTGCTTGGATTAGTAACTGCATCTGGTTTTAATTCTGAGAACAGTTTGTCAGATATTTGGGTATAACTATTTTGTAAGTTCCATCCTGGATCAGAAAGGGATACATTATTTTTCATTGTTGCTGTAAACTTAATTTAATTTTACATATATTTATATCAAAATGTTAATTCAAAAAGAACTTGAAATAGTAGTTGAAGGTAAAGGCCTCTATAATATTACAGATATTATCAATCAAGCTATAAGCAAACATAGAATTTCAAAAGGTATCTGTACTATATTTATCAAACATACTTCAGCTTCTCTAATTATTCAGGAAAATGCAGACCCCAACGTCCTTAAAGATTTAGAAAATTACTACGATAAAATAGTACCCGAAAAGGGTAATTACTTACACAGTGAGGAGGGTCCAGATGATATGCCTGCACATATTAAATCTTCTCTAACTAGTACGACACTGAGCATTCCAATTAAAGAAAAAAAACTTGACCTTGGTATATGGCAGGGAGTGTATTTATTTGAGCACCGATATAAGAATAATGATCTTGGAATAAAAAGAATTATTTCAATGACAGTGATTGCCTAGTGAGGCATTCTAAATTTATCGTGGCAAGCTTTGCAACTCGACCAAATTAAATTTTTTTGAGCCTCTTTTAATTCATTGCCGGTAAGGTTGGCAGCAAGTTGAGTAAATTTTTTAACTTTATCTGAAGTTTCAATCATCAAAGCATTGAATTCATCTTTTTGAAGCCAAATAGTTGGCAAAGCTTCTGTATCATAACCTGTTTTTGAATTATCAGGGAAAAGGTCGATGAGCTTATCATAATTTACGCTCATTTTTTCAGAGAGCTCTATGACTTTATTATTATTACCTTTTGCTATTTCTGCAGACATTCTTTTTGCATGGCTATAATTTTGCTTAAATAATGATTTTCTTTCTTTTATAACTTTTCCATGGTCGTCAGCAAAACCAACAAAAATAAAAAAAAGAGAGGCAAAAATTGATGAAAGCAGTATTTGCAAAATTATTTTCATATTCTAAATATATATTATGAAAATAAAAAATGACAATAGCACTTATGGAGTTCTTGCTCGACTCTTTCACTGGCTCACTTTTTTAATTCTATTATTTCAACTACCTTTAGGACTTTATTTGGACAATTTGGAGTTTTCTGAATTTAAATTAACAGTTGAAAATATACATATTGTTATTGGTATAAGTATTTTTTATTTAACATTGCTCAGATTGATTTGGAAATTTTTGAATCCAAAGCCAATAACTTCAGCTGTGAATAAATTACAATTAATAGCATCAAAAGCAGTACATGGACTATTTTATGTTACGCTTCTTTTCATTACAATCAGTGGAATCTTAAAACTTTTACTATCTGGCGAGGAAGTAAATTTTATTGTTTCCAAGGTATACATTGACTATTTTAACTACGAGCTTGCAGACCTACTCCATACTGTTCATATTATTTCAGCCTATTTTTTGGTGCTTCTTTTCACTATTCATTTAGGGGCTGTTGTGTATCATCATCTCATACAAAAGGACCCAATATTAAAAAAAATGCTGTGATTAAAGATGACCGATAATCCTAATTTGTCTCAATTTCTCGATAGGCTGGAAAAATTAAGTGATGAATCCCGAACTGCAGCAAAAAACAAAAGGCATAAACTTGGATTAAGAACGGCAAGAGAAAATCTCGATCACTTAGTTGATGATCAAAGTTTTTTAGAATACGGCGCTTTTGCGGTAGCAGCGCAAAGAAACAGAAGAAAATACGAAGACCTTCAAATTGATACTGCGGCAGACGGTATTATTACTGGATTTTGTAAAATCAATTCTGATCTTATTGGTGAGGAAAAATCTTATGCGATCAGTATTGTTTACGACTATTCAGTATTGGCAGGTACTCAAGGTTTTTTTCATCATATGAAACTTGATCGCATCTGTGAAAAAGCAAAAGAGTTTAAACTTCCAATAGTCATCTATACGGAAGGTGGAGGTGGCAGGCCTGGAGATACAGATGTAACAACATCTGTTGCTGGTTTACATGTCCCATCCTTCGCCCTCTGGGCAAGTTTGTACGGTAGATGTTTGAGGATTGCTATAAATAATGGATTTTGTTTCGCTGGCAATGCAGCTCTTTTTGGAAGTGCAGACATCAGGATTGCTACAAAGAATTCCTGGATAGGAATGGCAGGTCCTGCAATGATTGAAGGTGGTGGACTTGGAAAGTTTGATCCAAAGGAAATTGGACCGTCAGACATTCAAAAAAATAACGGAGTAATTGACTATGTTGCTGAAGACGAAAAAGAGGCAACTATTATTGCTAAAAAAATACTCTCATACTTTCAAGGAGACATTAAAGATTGGAAAGCTGATGATCAGACTCAACTA
>CACMAQ010000042.1:0-3262 GCA_902611715.1 uncultured Pelagibacteraceae bacterium
ATCAGGAGGACAAAAACAAAGAGTAGCAATCGCAAGAGCATTGGCTGTTGAACCAAAAGTTTTATTATTAGACGAACCTTTGTCTGCATTAGATCTAAAACTAAGACAAAGAATGAGAACCGAGTTAAGAGAAATTCAAAAAAGGGTTAACATAACATTTATTTATATTACTCATGACCAAGGTGAAGCATTAACAATGTCTGATAGGATTGCAGTAATGAACGAAGGGGAAATTGAGCAGATAGGACCTTGTGATGAAGTTTATAACAACCCATTAACCCCTTTTGTTGCAACTTTTGTTGGAGAAAACAATCCTCTATTTGGAAAAGTAAAAGAGATCAATCAAAATAAGATTAAAATTGAAACTCCTGATGGTGATTTCGTATCGACAATGAACGAAAATAAGAAATTAAACATTGGGGATGAAGCAATTGCTTTTGTAAGACCTGAGTCTTTATTCTTACCAAGAGATGGAGACAGTTTTGATAATTTAATTGATGTAAATATTGAAAGCTTTGAGTTTGAGGGAAATATAAAAAATTTCTACGCAACGTTAAAGTCTGGAACAAAGATCAAGTTTTCTATTCCAAATGCAATTGATACTTCATTAATCTCTTCAGGTACAAAATTACAACTTGGCTTTGAGTCCACAAAGTCTTCAATTTTACCTAAAGCACAATTAGCCATAGATTAAATATGGGAAATTATTTATTCACGCAGCCATTTTTTAAAAAGAACGGTAAGGCAGTTGCTATTTATTTCTTGGTGGCAATAGTCTTTTGGTTTGTTTTCCTTGTCATAATACCTCAACTATACATGCTGGACTTATCTTTTAGATCAAATGTCCCGCCGTTAGCGCGCGGAGGACCTCAAGATTATTATACAATGGAACATTATCAGCATTTTGTTTTTGGCTCAAAAACATCACTTGATGCATTTAATTTTGTTGATCTTGGAGTTTTTGGAAGAACTATTCTTGTATCGATAATGGTCACTATTGCGAATTTATTATTTTGTTATCCAATTGCTTTTTATATTGCTAAAATTGCCAATCCAAGCACTGCGAGACTATTGATTGTTTCTTTAATAATACCATTTTGGATCAATGAACTCTTAAGGTCTTTTGCTTTAAGAATACTTTTTGCAAATGAAGGAGTTATAAATAATTTTTTAACTGGAATAGGAGTAATTGATCAAAGTATTTTGTTCATTACATATGATATTGGATTATATACGGGTCTGGTATACGCATACATTTTATTAATGATGTTTCCTCTATATAACGCCATTGAAAGCTTAGATATAAATCAGATTGAGGCCGCAAAAGATTTAGGCTCCTCCTCTTTGAGGACGCATTGGAGGATAGTAATTCCTCATGCAAAGCCAGGAATTGTGTCTGGATGCACAATGGTATTTATGTTGACTGTGGGAGCTCTTGCAACACCAGTGGTCTTAAGCAGCCCAAATACTCTTTGGTTTCCACAGCTTATTTATCAGTGGTTCAACATGAATGATAACTGGTCACGTGGATCAGCGTACTCAATAATTTTATTAATTATTTCTGTTATTTTTGTCTTAGCAATGATGCGGATTTTTAAAGTTAAGATCGGTGAAATTATAAAATGAAATCAACATACTTTATTAATTTCATGATGGGCATGTATATCTTTATATTTTTTGCCTATTTATTTGGTCCATTGATCATAATGAGTATTACAGCATTTAACTCTGCTGAGTTTCCATCTATTTCTCCTTGGGAGTGTTTTAGTTTTAGATGGTTTAATGAAGGAAAAATTGCATACGACGGGCAACATTTAGCAGGCCTCCTTTCAGATTGGCGATTACATGATGGAATTATTAGTAGTTTAATTATAGGAGCAGGAGTCGTATCACTTTCTGTACCAATTGGCATGGCAGCCGCAATTGTCTTAACACAAGTTCGATCTCAGTTAAGAGATATTTATTATTCAATCTCTATTATGCCTGTTTTATTTCCCGGTGTTATTATTGGAATATCCACCGTAGTATTATGGGATCGTATAGCGGGACTTGGAGGAGATGGATTCATTTCTGATGTTGGTAGAAACGGAATATTTCTCACAATTCTTGCACAAACATGCTTTATATCAACTTACTGCTTTTTAATTTTTGTTGCAAGACTTCAAAGATTTGATCAAACACAAGAGGAAGCTGCATTAGATTTAGGCGCAACTCAAACACAAGTGTTTTTTAAAATTTTAGTACCTTATTTAATGCCGGCGATTGCATCAGCAGCGGTTATTGCCTTTTTGTTTTCTTTTGAAAATTATAATACAACTGTATTTAGTATCTTATCTGATCAAACATTAACCACAGTCATTGCTTCCAAAGTAAGACTTGGCATAAGTCCTGCATTAAGTGCATTAGCTTTAACCATCATAGCATTAACTGTAATTGCAGCTGTTACATATGAAATATTAAGAAGAAGAAGTGAAAAAAAATATGCTCAATCTCAAGAAATATTTGTTAAAGAGAAAGCAGCATCTGGCAGAATTAATAAGGAATACAAAGCAGGTTTTAAAGTTCCAAAAGGAATAGTTGCAATCTTGCTTATATTGGTCTTTGCTACTTATGCAGCAACACAAATCGTCAAAAACGATCTTTATGGGCAGTCTTGCATCGATGCTGCAGATCAGGAAAAAAAATCAAAATTCCTTGAACAATTGCAAACCTTAGAGTCTAATGAATTAACTGAGGAAGAACTCTCAGGAGGATCCTTGGGAGGAACAGAAGATTACGGTGACATTTTTGGAGATCCATCGCTATTCCAAGATTTTGGAGGATTTGATTAAAATTTATGACTGATAAAAAAGAACCTATTCAACCAATAAGTGGAACCGTTGTTCCAAGATACGCTGGACGTTCTACATTTGCACGTTTACCAGAACTAAGAGAAGTTGATCAGTGTGATGTAGCAATAATTGGTGTACCATTTGACGCAGGCACGAGTTATCGTCCTGGTGCTAGGTTTGGTCCTCAGGCAGTTCGACAAGCTTCTCGCCAATTAAGAACGAATTATCATCCAAACTACGATGTTGAGCCTTTCAAAGTGCAACAAGTAGCAGATGCTGGGGATATCGCATGTAATCCCTTTAATATTGACGAGGCAATTAAGCAAATTGAAAATGGATCTACTGAGCTTCTTCAAAAAGTTGGAAGTATTGTAACTATAGGTGGAGATCACACAATTGCACTGCCATTACTTAGGTCGGTTAATAAAAAA
>CACMAQ010000043.1:0-3163 GCA_902611715.1 uncultured Pelagibacteraceae bacterium
CGGCGATATTTCAATATCAAGAAAAATGCTTGTTGTAGATGATGTTAAAAATAAATTTCTTGAAATCACTCTTAAAGCAGCGAAAAAAATAAACGGAGCCGCACAAATAGGTGATCAACTGCTTGATCCTCTCCCCCCTCTAGATTTTGGAAGAATAGCAGCGCAATCTGCAAAGCAAGTAATTAATTCAAAAGTTCGTGAAGCAGAAAGAGATAGACAGTACAACGAATATAAAGATAGGGTTGGCGAGATCGTAAATGGAATTGTTAAAAGAATGGAATTTGGAAACATCATACTAGATCTTGGCAAAGCCGAGGGTGTTATTAGAAAAGATCAAACCATCCCAAGAGAAAATTTGCGTAATGGTGATAGAGTAAGATCTTATATTTATGATGTTCGTGCAGAATTAAAAGGACCACAAATATTCTTGTCCAGATCTCATCCACAATTTATGGCAAAACTATTTACCCAAGAGGTACCTGAAATTTATGATGGTATTATTAGTATCAAAAGTGTAGCGCGTGATCCTGGCAGTAGAGCAAAAATTGCAGTTTTTACAGAAGATGGCTCCATTGACCCTGTTGGTGCGTGTGTTGGTATGAGAGGTAGCCGTGTTCAGGCGGTAGTAAATGAACTGCAAGGAGAGAAAATTGATATTATAAATTGGTCAGACAATGTAGCAAATTTAGCTATCGCATCACTGTCACCAGCTGAAGTTTTAAAAGTAGTTATCGATGAAGACCAAAATAAAATTGAAGTTGTAGTATCTGAAGAACACTTGAGTCTTGCTATTGGAAGAAGGGGCCAAAATGTTAAACTTGCAACTGAGTTAACTGGATATGAGATCGATATATTAACTGAAGATGAAGAGTCATCTAAGCGACAAGAAGATTTTATAAATAAAACAGACATATTCGTTTCATCTTTAGATGTTGATGAAACACTTGCACAACTACTCGTCAGTGAGGGTTTTGGTAGTGTAGAGGAAGTAATAGATACTGACAAATCAGAATTATTATCTATTGAGGGATTTGATGAAGAAATTGCATCAGAATTAATTGAAAGAGCAAAGAAATTCTTGTCAGATAAAGATGAGGAAAATCAAACAAAGATTAATCACATGAAAGTTTCTAATGATTTAATTCAGTTTGAGTTACTTACAAAAGCAATGATAGTTAAATTAGCTGAAAATGATATTAAGACACTTGATGACTTTGCTGGATTGACTACAGACGATCTAATTGGTTACTTTGAAATAAAAGGAGACAAAAATTCAAAAGTAGAAGGACTACTAGAAGAGTTTAATTTAACACGAGAAGAGGGTGACCAACTGATTTTAGAAGCAAGAAAAATATGGCATGATTAATACAATTTGTGAATTTCTGTAATGACTGATATTAAAGATAAAACAAAAAAGAAAAAGACTTTAAGTCTAAAGTTAGGGGTTAAACCCCCCATTACGCCTAAAAGAAATATTGAAGCGGGTAAAACCGTTATTGTTGAAAAAAAAAGATATAAAAGAGGCATCAATCCAGATACTGAGTCCCAAACACATATTACAAAGAATCAAAACTCTATCGAAAAAACCCCTGATAAAAATAATGAAAAAAGACAAAATAAATCAGGTGTTTTGCTAAAGCCGCTGACCAAAGATGAACAAAAAAGAATTTTAAAAGCAGATAGTAAAAAAGAAAAAAAGGATGAAATAGATAAAATTAGATCGGGGAATATACCACACCATTCAGAAAAACTAAATTCATCCCTAATAGAAAATAATAATATTAACGTAGATAACTTAGATAATAGAGATCACAAAAAAGAGTCTGATAAGAAAAAAAACTCAGAACAACCTAATGAGCTTGAAGATAGAAAAAAAACTCAAAATACATTTGGCCGAAAAAAAATTAGAGAGAGAAAAGTTACTATTGTCACAGCATTAAGCGATATTGACGAAAGAACAAGAAGTCTTGCAGCTTACAAAAGAGCAAAACAAAAAACCAAAAAAACTCAATTGGAACAAGAGCCTGCAAAGAAACTTATAAGAGATGTATACATACCTGAATTCATAACAGTAAAAGAATTAGCTAATAGAATGACCGAAAAGTCAGGTGATTTAATAAAATCACTTATGAAAATGGGAATGATGGCCACAATAAATGAATCAATCGATGCTGATACAGCTGAAATTTTGGTAACTGAATTTGGTCATAACTTCAAAAGAGAAAATATAGAAGATATTGAAAAAGATCTTATATCAAAAGATACAAAAGCAAAAAAAAACGACATAAGGTCGCCGATAGTGACTATAATGGGCCACGTTGATCATGGAAAAACCTCTCTATTAGATAAGATAAGAAATTCAAATGTTGTCTCAGGGGAAAGTGGAGGAATCACCCAGCACATTGGTGCTTATGAAGTAATTCACAGCACAAAAAAAATTACCTTTATTGATACTCCAGGACATGCAGCCTTCACTGACATGCGTGCAAGAGGCGCGAATGTAACAGATATTGTAGTTCTAATAGTTGCTGCTGATGACGGAGTAATGCCTCAGACCAAAGAAGCTATTTCACATGCAAAGTCTGCTAAAGTACCAATTATAGTTGCAATTAACAAATGTGATAAACCCGAGTCAGATCCTCAAAAAATAAAAGAACAACTCCTTTCAGAAGATCTAATAGTTGAAGACTTGTCAGGTGAGATCCAGTCAGTTGAAGTATCGGCTGAAACAGGCAGTAATATTGATAAATTACTTGAGGCCATTGTTTTACAAGCTGAACTATCAGAATTAAAAACAAACAATGAAACTTTTGCTGAAGCGACTGTTATTGAGGCAAATGTTGATAAAGGAAGAGGACCTCTTTGCAATATTATTATAACAAATGGAAAATTAAAAGTGGGCGATATAGCTGTAGCTGGAAGCGAGTACGGAAAAGTTAGAGCAATATTGAATGATAAAGGACAAAATTTAATGGAGGCAGTTTCTTCTATGCCTGTACAAGTATTGGGTCTTAATGAGCCACCTGAGGCTGGAGATAGTTTTGTCACTGTTGAAAGTGATGAAAAAGCCAGAGAATTGTGTGAAATTAGAAGTCAAATTAAACAAAATAAAATTTTACCAAAAAAAATAAAAAATATAGATAATGACTTGGCTTTCGGTTCT
>CACMAQ010000044.1:0-3160 GCA_902611715.1 uncultured Pelagibacteraceae bacterium
TCACCATCTGAGTCTAAAGGTTATTTAGAAGAAACAATTGATGTAATCGTCGGACATCCTCATATCAAAAATTTTTATGGAAATACAATCTATAGAGATAGGATATGGTTATTTGATAATAATCCGACTGACATGGTTGCGGATATTTGGGTAGATTTAATTGATTTCAAAGACAGACCAGATACTGATTTAGTTATTAAGGACCTTGAAGAAAGGTTGTCTGTAATACAAGGCTTAAATATTTCTGTTAGTGCAAATGATTATAGTGGATCGCAATGGGCCAAAGATCTTACTATTGAAGTGCAGTCATCAGATTCTACAAAAATTCGACAATTTGCTGAAATTATGCTTCAAAAATTACTGAAAGATGACTCTTTTACTGACCAAAATATCAAAAATCCAATTACGGGTATTGAGTGGATTTATAATATTGATTCAAATGAAACAAAAAAATATGACCTATCAAAAAATACCATCGGAGACAGCATTAAAATTGCTACTTCAGGTCTAACAATAGGTAACATTATTCCAGACAATGCTGAGGAGAGAATACCTGTAAAAATTTATCTGCCCTCTGATGAAAAAACATTCTCCTCAATTGAGCGAACAAATATTTCTACATCTCAAGGACTGGTTCCTCTTTCTAACTTTGTAGATAAACAAAAAAGAGAAAAAATTTTTACAATTGGAAAACAACAAGGAATGAGAACCCTTGTAATTGACGCAAATATAAAGGAGGAATTAAACGCATCAGCCGTAAAACAGGATCTAGCAAATTGGGTAAATGAATTAAATTTGCCTTCAAATGTATTTATAAAGTTCGCGGGTGAAGCAGAGGACTCAGCTAGCTCAATGAGTTTTTTGATAATAGCATTTTTAGGTGCTTTGGTTGCTATTTTTATTGTATTGATCACTCTGTTTAATAGCTTTTATCATACCTTTATAATTTTGTTTTCTGTAATTCTTTCAATTGGAGGGATCTTACTCGGAACTCTATTACTTGGATTAAAATTTAGTATTGTGTTTTCAGGACTTGGGGTTGTTGCTTGCATGGGAATTGTAGTTAATAATAACATTATTTTAATTGACAGTTATCGTAAAGAACTTAGCAAGAATGATAATAATATCTATGATGCTATTTTAATTGCATGCAAAAACAGAATTCGGCCAATTTTTTTAACTACTATTACAACAATCACAGGATTGCTTCCATCCGCACTTCAAATAAGTTTAGATATTTTTGATAGAACAATTGCATATAAAAGTGAAGAAACATATTTCTTTGTTCTGCTTGCTTGGTCACTTATATGGGGCATCGGATTTGCATCATTTGCTACATTATTTGTTACTCCGGCCCTTCTTGCCTTGCCTAAAAGTCTAAGTAATATATTTTATAATAAATCAAAAATTCTAAATGATAAGGTCCTAATAGATTGATTAAGTCTGTAGCTATTTACTGTGGTTCCTCAAATCACGTAAGCAGCGTTTATAAAAATGAAGCCGAGAAAGTTGGATCACTTTTAGCAAAACATAAAATTAAACTTATTTATGGCGGTGGAAATATGGGTTTGATGGGAATATTAGCTAACAGTGCACTTGATAACGGAGGGGATGTATATGGTGTAATTACTGAACACTTAATTGATATAGAAAAGAAAAATAAAAGTCTCAATAATCTTAAAATAGTCAAAACAATGCATCAAAGAAAAATGGAAATGTTTAATCAAGCTGACTGTTTTATCATTTTTCCCGGAGGATTAGGAACTTTAGAAGAATTCTTTGAAGTTTACTCTTGGAAACAGCTTCGACTGCATAGAAAACCTATTTATATTTATAATCTAAATAATTTTTGGAATGAACTTCTTAGTCTTATAGATCGACTAATAGATGAGGATTTTGCTGGCGAAAATATGAAAGAAGCATATAAAGTAATCAACAATTATGATGATCTCACAAAACTATTAGAAAACAATGGGTAAAATTAATGTAAAAACACCACTCGTCGAAATTGATGGTGATGAAATGACAAGAATTATATGGCAATTCATTAAGGATAAATTAATACTTCCCTACCTTGATATAGAACTAGACTATTATGATCTAGGCGTAGAGAACAGAGATAAAACTAATGACAAAGTTACTGTAGACTCAGCTAATGCAATAAAAAAATATGGTGTAGGAGTCAAATGCGCAACTATCACACCAGATGAAGATAGGGTAAAGGAATTTAAGCTAAAAGAAATGTGGCGTTCCCCAAACGGAACAATAAGAAATATCCTTGGTGGTACAGTTTTTAGAGAGCCAATAGTTTGCGAAAATGTTCCAAGGCTTGTACCCGGTTGGACAGATCCAATTGTAGTAGGACGACACGCATTTGGCGATCAATATAAAGCGACAGATTTTAAAGTTCCTGGTAAAGGAAAATTAAGTATTAAGTGGACGCCTGATGACCCCAACCAAGAACCGATTGAAAAAGAGGTTTATGAGTTTCAATCTAGTGGCGTTGCAATGGCAATGTACAATACCGATGAATCCATACGTGATTTTGCTAGATCGTGTATGAATTACGCTCTAATGAGAGAGTGGCCAGTCTATTTATCTACAAAAAATACTATTCTCAAAAAATATGATGGACGATTTAAAGATTTATTTCAGGAAATTTATGATAAAGAATTTGCTGATCAATTCAAATCTTTGGAACTTGATTATGAACATAGATTAATTGATGACATGGTCGCATCTGCATTAAAATGGAATGGAAAATTTGTTTGGGCATGTAAGAATTATGATGGAGATGTTCAATCAGATACTGTCGCTCAAGGTTTTGGCTCTCTTGGATTAATGACAAGCGTGTTGATGACACCTGATGGAAAAACAATTGAGGCTGAAGCTGCTCACGGAACTGTAACGAGACACTATAGACTTCATCAAGAAGGAAAACAAACATCTACAAATCCAATAGCATCAATTTTTGCATGGTCAAGAGGTCTAAAGTATAGAGGAAAACTTGACGATAATGATGAACTAATTAAGTTTGCTGATACTCTTGAGAAAGTCTGTGTAAAAACAGTTGAACGAGGCTCAATGACAAAGGATTTAGCGCTCCTTATGCCCCATGAGCAAGATTGGCACAGTACTGAAGATTTTCTTGAAATCATTG
>CACMAQ010000045.1:0-3006 GCA_902611715.1 uncultured Pelagibacteraceae bacterium
GCGAATTGTTTCTTTATCCATAATACCAAGAAACTTAGACATAGATTTTTGATCATCTTTTGCTGGACCTCTTATAGTCTCCAAAAAACCCATGATTGTAGCAAGAGGTGTTTTTAGCTCATGACTTACGTTTGCAATGAAAGAAGAGCGTACTCTTTCAATATTTTTTAAAGGAGTTATATTTTTCATGAGAATAACATAATTGTCTCTTGTGTTAGTTAATTGGAGATGATTTTTCTCATAACTAATCTCCACATTGTAAAAATTTGTTGATCTAGGTGATAAACTTCCGTACTCACTATTATATTCAATTATTTCTGTTTCTTTATTTTTATATACATTTTCTAATGCCTCTAAAACTATTGGGCTTCTAATTAAGTTTGTTATATTTTGACCAGTATAATTATTTTCAAATAAATCTATTGAATGGGAATTTTGAAAAACAATTTTTTGATCGGAATCAAGAACGATTATTGCATCTTCTAGCTTATTAAGAATAAAACTGATATTTTCCATTGATTAAACAAATATAATTTTTTGTGATAATTTTTTGTGCTTTGAAAGCATTAAAATAAATTTATTAAATCTACTGTTTAAAAGTTCTGAATAGTTTTTTGGGATAGAAAATATCAAATTTGAGTCTTTTACATAAATACTGATATTGCTGTAATTAAAATTAGATAATTTTCCAATTTCATATACAATTCTTAAGAATAATCCAAGCTCAATACTGCTTAATAATTTATTTTTATTTATAATTTTTCTATAATCTTTTATCTCATTTAGATCTATTCCATTGTGAAAAACATAAATAACAGTAGCGAGTGTAACTCTGTCAGAATGGCTAAACTTTAATATTTCTGATTTTAATATTTGTTTAAATACAAACAATCCCCTCTCGTCACGAGCTATACTGTCTCCCGTTGATAAATAACTTATAGAGGACACTCTTATTCTTTTATTTAAATAGGATTTTCTTTTAAAAAAATTATTTGTGAATAATTTAATATTCTCATAATTTACGGTGCTAGGATTTAATTCGTTAGAAATTGCAGCAACTTTTAATGATTGATATTCAAGCGGATCGCTATTTGAGCTTAAGTTTATTTTATGAGAAATATAGCCTTCTCTGATAGCTGTGTATGAAATAACTACTTGCCTAGCAGAGGCCTTATTTATTATTTCCAACGCGACCTTGGCTGCGTATCGTATAAATGGTGTTTTATCTTTTGTAATTAATGAATATTGTAGCAAGTCCTTTTTTTTAAAATTTGAAACTTCTTCAAGCATCGATACAAAGTTATCAAAATCAGGTTTGAAATGATGAATGACTTTGAGAGGATAGCTGTACTTATCAAAATATAATTTAACTAAAGCTCTCCACGTACCGCCCGTAAGGATTACCCTTTTAAACTTATTTTCATTAAGCCATTCAGTATTTTGTAGAGAGTTTTTGAATTTTTCTATTATTTTTTTATTTTTAGTTTTTGCTCTGTGAACACCTAGTGGCAAGGACAATGTATTCATTATTTCTTTCTTTTTAACTTCTGCGAGTTCTAAGCTGCCACCGCCGAGATCGGCAACGAGACCACTTGATTTTTTTAGACCAACAATACATCCCATGGCAGAAAACTTTGCTTCTTCATTACCATTTAATACATGTATTTTCTTTTTAAAAATATTTTCTACATCAGCAATAAATGCCTCTCTATTTTTAGCAACACGGACAGCTTCTGTTGCAAATATTTCATAATTTTTAATATTTGATGAGTCTATCAATTCCTTTATATAATAGAACGCATTCATTGCTTTTTTTATGGAGTCTTTATTAAGCTTATTGTTTTTAATTAGATCTTTACCTAGCCCACATGAAATTTTTTTGTTAAAAATAGCTATCTGATTAAACCTAAAGTTTTCAAAAATTTGAAAACGAACTGTGTCAGAGCCAATATCAATTATTGCAATGCGTTCGTCTTTAAAAAATAATTTTTTTTTGGGAATTAAATTATTCATAATGCATCAGAGAGAGTAGTTTCTTAGGCTTTCTATTTCCTTTTAATTTTCCTCTACCTGACAAACTTGGATTTGACATGAAGTATTTATGTGCATTAAACGTCTTACCTTTTTGTTTAACTCTTTTGTATGTGCCATCATCGTTCATTATCCACGTTTGCTCATTATCTAGGAAATTGGCAACCATTATTTGATTCAATATTTGCTCATGGACAGTGGAGTTCTTTATGGGGGTTAATATTTCAACTCTTCTATCCAGATTTCTAGGCATAAGATCAGCTGATCCAATTAAAACGGTGTTGTTTTTTGATGGTATATTAGATTCGTTTGCAAAACAGAAGATTCTAGCATGCTCTAAATACCGGCCAATGATACTTTTAACAACAATATTTTCAGAAAGTTTTTTAACTCCTGGTCTTAAGCAGCAAATTCCTCTAATGAACAATTCAATTTTTACTCCCGCTGCAGAAGCCTCATAAAGCTTGGAGATCATTTGAGGGTCAACCAAAGAGTTCATTTTAAGCCAGATACCAGATGGTTTACTTTTCTTTGCATTTTTAATTTCATTATCAATCATTGCATTAATTTGATTTCGCATTGCGGGTGGAGAGAGCACTATATCATTTAATTTCATTGGAGAAGCATACCCAGTCATGTAATTAAAGATTCTTTCAATATCTTTGCAGATTTTTTCATCTGCTGTAAATAATGACAGGTCTTCATAAGTTTTGGCGTTTTTTGGATGATAGTTTCCTGTGCCAACATGTACATAGCTTTTTAATTTGCCTGCTTCTCTTCTGATAATTAGGCTTGCCTTTGCGTGCGTCTTCAATTGAGCAAAACCGTATACAATTTGAACTCCTGATTTCTCCATTTGATTGGCAAGAGCTAAATTAGATTCCTCATCAAATCTTGCTTTTATCTCAACAACAGCTGTAACACTCTTACCGTTATCTGCTGCTTTTGTAAGGGCTTTTATAATTGGACTATCAG
>CACMAQ010000046.1:0-2959 GCA_902611715.1 uncultured Pelagibacteraceae bacterium
CAATTATTTCCTCTAAATCAGAACTTACATTTGAATAGCTTATCTTAATTTTGGATTTAGCGGGCACATTTAGCTCAGCCCTTGTAGACCTAATTGATGAAATCAAATTAATACATAAATTTACCTTTTCACTACCTAAAGCGTCAAAATCTAATTTCTGTGGCCACTGAGATTGACTTATTCTTTGAGCTTCTTTCTTCAAGATATTCTTTGCTTGATCCCAAGCATGTTCTGTAAAAAATGGCATAATTGGGTGCAGCATAATTAAAATTTTTGAAAGTATGAGTGAAGTAATTTGTTTAGTCTCATGAATTATTATTTTGTCATTTGAAGAATATATAATTTTTGTAATTTCTAAATACCAATCACAAAATACACTCCACGTAAATTTATAAAGCTCATTTGCTGCTTCATTAAACTTATAATCTTTAATTGATTGTTCTGTTTTTTTTCTGCAAATTTCAAGTTCATTTAAAATCCACAAGTTAAATATATTTTGGGTGTTTTTGATTTCAAAGTCTACGTAAAGACATTTATTCATTTCACATAACTTTATTGCATTCCAAATCTTAGTAATAAAATTTCTATAGCCTTCTACTCTCTGCTTTGAAAGTTTTATATCTCTACCTTGAGCAGCCATTGAGCAAAGAGTCATTCTTAAAGCATCTGCACCAAATTCATCCATCAAGATTATAGGATCGATAACATTTCCTTTTGACTTGGACATTTTCTGTCCTTTTTCATCTCTCACTAAAGCATGAACATAGACTTCACTGAATGGAACTTGATTGGTAAAATATAAACCCATCATCATCATGCGAGCGACCCAAAAAAATATAATATCAAAACCGGTCACTAGAGTTGATGTAGGATAAAATTTTTCAAACTCTGGTGTTTCCTCAGGCCATCCTAGTGTAGAAAAAGGCCATAAAGCTGAAGAAAACCATGTATCAAGAACATCTTCATCTTGAATAAGTTTTACATCTTTTTTATACCGCTCCAGAGCTATTTTGTGGGCCTCATCTGAATTTTCAGCGACAAAAATTTCTCCATCTGGCCCATACCAAGCCGGTATTTGATGACCCCATATTAATTGTCTTGAAATGCACCAAGGTTGAATATTTTCCATCCAATCAAAATATGTTTTTTCCCAATTTTGCGGGACAAAAATTGTTTCTTTTGTTTTTACTTTATTAATTGCATTTAATGACAATTTTTTTGCATTTACAAACCATTGATCTGTAAGCCATGGCTCTATCACTTCACCTGATCTATCTCCATATGGCACAGTATGAATATTCTCTTGAACTTTATTCAGTGCTCCAATGTTATCTAATTCATTAATGATTTTCTCTCTTGCTTCAAAGCGATCTAGATTTTGATATTCGATTGGGCAATTTTCATTAAGCTCAGCATTTTCATTAAAAATATTTATTACATCAAGATTATGTCTTTTTCCTATTTCATAATCATTAAAATCATGAGCTGGAGTTATTTTAACAGCGCCAGAGCCTTGATCCACTTTTACATAATCATCTGCAATAATAATAATTTTTTTATTAATGATGGGAATATATGCATACTTACCTACAAGATCTTTAAACCTTTCATCTTCAGGGTGAACAGCAATTGCTGTATCTCCAAGCATTGTCTCGGGTCGAGTTGTTGCAATTGTTATTACCTTATCTTCATTTTCTAATTTGTAGTCTATGTACCAGAGCGAACCTTTTACTTCTTTTTGGATTACTTCTAAATCTGAGATAGTGGTTTTTAATTTTGGATCCCAGTTACTTAGTCTTTTATCTTTATAAATAAGTTTATCATTATATAATTTGACGAATACAAATCTTACTGCTTTTGACAAACCTTCGTCTAGAGTAAACCTTTCTCTAGACCAATCACATGAACAACCTAATCTTTTTAATTGATTAATAATTTCATTTCCAGATTGATTTTTCCATTCCCATACATGTTCTATAAACTGTTCGCGAGATAAATCTTTTTTATTTATTTCTCTTTTTTTTAGCTCCCTTTCAACAACCATTTCTGTCGCGATACCTGCATGGTCTGTACCGGGCTGCCACAAAACATTTTTGCCCTGCATTCTATAAAATCTAACCAGGATATCCTGGAGAGTATTATTTAAAGCATGGCCCATATGAAGTGTTCCTGTAACATTTGGAGGAGGGATCACTATGCAGTAGGCGTCACTTGAAGAATTTATAGGCTTAAAATCTCCCTCATTTTCCCATGCTTTATAAATTTTATCTTCAACAAGACTAGGTTGATAATATTTTTCCAGCATTAATTTTTTTTGTTTTCTGTGCTAATGATGATTTTTGAGGAATTTAGTCTCTCTTGTATAATTCTTGTTAGCTCTTCATTGATAATTTGATCTAATTTTGACTGCGGTAACGTAGCTACTGCATCTCGTACCGCTTTTTTAATTTGCTCCTCATTCACTGTGTCTTTTATACTTTGATCTAATTGAGCTTTATCACTTTCAATATTTTTTATTTTTTTATCATCAATTGGATTGGATAATTCTAGTATGTCTATCTTCTCATCCTCTCTTTTTGCAACTTCATCAATTGGATTTGTGAGCTCAATTACATCTTTAGGCAGCCCTTCATCATGATGTGAAGATTTCTCTGACATCATGTTTTTGATAGCATCTAGTATCTCTTCTGTATTTGGATTATTTTTACTCATTTTAATACTTTTATAGCGATAAGTAGTTAGAAACTAAAGCTATTTTTTTTAATGAACATGCTCAAAACTGGTATTGAACAATTAAATAACTTTTTTTCACAAATTGAATGCCCTTTCTTTTTGAATAATTTAGCTGAACAGATTTCTCCTTCTTGAACAATAGCAAAAAGCCTTCCATCTTCGTCTAGTTGATCAATTATATTTTGTGGAACTTCTTGAATAGCACCTTCAATTATAATTGCATTAA
>CACMAQ010000047.1:0-2862 GCA_902611715.1 uncultured Pelagibacteraceae bacterium
TTATATCTGAAGCAATTATATTTTTTACCTCTTCTTCTATCCAGTATTCAAGTTGATTAGCGCGTCTTTCTTCAAATATTCCTTTTAACTTATTTTGATCAACTATCTGATTAATTGTTTTAATCACTTCCTCCATCCCAGTTTGCTCAATTGCAGATACTAATAATACTTGCTTTTCTATCTCATCTAATTTCTTATAGTAACTTAGAGCTGATTTATAGTCAGCAGCGGTTTTTGAAGCTTCAATTTTCAACTCACCATCATTTTTATTAACTATAAATATATCCGCATACTCAGTTATACCTTTCTTTATTCCTTGCAACTCATCACCAGAACCAGGACCAACAATAAGAGTGAATATATCTACTAAGTTGCTTGCAACAATTTCTGATTGTCCTACACCAACTGTTTCAATAAAAATAAAATCATAACCTGCAGCATCTAGTATGATGGATGCTTCGCGTGTTCCCATAGAGATACCGCCTAAAGCGCCTCTAGATGGTGTAGATCTGATAAAAGTATTTGGATTTTTTGATATCTCTACCATTCGAGTTTTATCTCCTAATATTGATCCTCCAGTAATTTGTGAGGATGGGTCAATAGCTAAAATACCTAACTTATAATTTTGAGTTACCAAGTAACTTCCAAAGGACTCAATAAATGTTGACTTTCCAACTCCTGGTGGGCCCGAGAAACCTATTCTTATTGATTTGCCTGGCTTCTTAATTAATTCTGAGATCAGCTGCCTACTTATTTGTTGATCAGAGTCTTTTGAAGATTCAACTAAGGTAATAGCTTTAGCAATGGCAGCTCGTTCTCCTTTTTGAATATTTTCAATTAATTCCATTAACTATTCTTTGCTTAAGTTATCAGATATCAAATCAATAACTTTTTCAGCACACTCTATGATATTAGAGCCAGGCCCAAAAATAGCAGATACATTATTTTTATATAGAAATTCATAATCTTGTTCAGGAATTATACCCCCAACAAAAACAATTATTTTTGATTTAGGATCAATATTACTTAGAGCCTTCATAAGCTCCGGCACAAGAGTTTTATGACCAGCCGCAAGCGTTGAAACACCAATTGCATGAACATCATTTTCAATTGCGTCCTTAGCGACATCTTTAGGAGATTGAAACAGCGGACCCATATCTACATCAAATCCCATATCAGCAAATGAAGTTGCAACTATCTTTGCCCCCCTATCGTGGCCATCCTGACCAATTTTCACTACAAGAACACGTGGTCTTCTGCCATTTGCATTTTCAAAATCAATAACCTTTTTCTCAACTTTCATAAAATCCTTATCACCTTCAAAGTGTTTACCATATACTCCTGAAACACTTAAGCTTTTTGCAAAATGTCTTCCATATACTTGCTCTAGAGCTTTCGAGACTTCTCCAACTGTTGCTCTTAATTTAATGGCTTCTATGCAAGGCGCTAGAAGATTTGTTTCATCTTTTGCAGCATTTGTTAAATTAGCAAGTGCTTTTTCGACAGCTGTTGTATCACGTGACTCTTTTATTGCTTGGATTTTCTTTATTTGATCATCTCGAACGCGATTATTATCAATTACTCTCACATCAACTGACGGTTCTTTAGGATTTTTATATTTATTTACACCAACAACAACCCTTGATCCACTATCGACTTTAGCTTGCTTCTTAGTTGCAGACTCTTCAATTTTTAATTTAGGAATCCCTGCTTTAACGGCTTTGGTCATCCCGCCTAATTCTTCAATTTCTGTAATAATATCCCAAGCTTTTTTTGATAATTCTTCAGTTAAGTTTTCAATAAAATATGACCCCGCAAGAGGGTCAACCGTTTTTGTAACACCAGTTTCATTTTGAAGAATCAATTGAGTATTTCTAGCAATTCTTGCAGACTCATCTGTTGGTAAAGCAATTGCTTCATCGAAGGAATTTGTGTGCAAACTTTGTGTTCCTCCAAGTATAGCGGATAAGGCCTCGTAAGATGTTCTTATGATGTTATTATAAGGATCTTTCTCAGTTAAAGATACGCCAGATGTTTGACAGTGTGTTCTTAAGATAAGAGATCTTTCATTTTTAGCTCCAAAATCTTTCATGATCTTAGCCCACAAAGTTCTTGCGGCTCTTAGTTTAGCAATCTCCATAAAAAAGTCCGTTCCGATTGCAAAAAAGAAAGAGAGCCTCGGTGCAAAATCATCAACATCAAGACCCTTTGACATTGCTGCTCTCACATATTCCATCCCGTCAGCTAAAGTATAAGCTAATTCAAGAACATTATCAGCGCCAGCTTCTTGCATATGATAACCTGAAATCGAAATAGAATTAAACTTAGGCATTTCTTTTGAAGTAAATTCAATAATATCGGCAACAATTTTCATCGATGGCTCAGGAGGATAAATATATGTATTTCTTACCATAAACTCTTTTAAAATATCATTCTGAATTGTTCCTGATAGCAAACTTCTATCAACACCCTGTTCTTCTCCAGCGACAATAAATGATGCAAGTACTGGCAACACTGCGCCATTCATAGTCATTGAAACTGACATTTGATCTAGAGGAATATTATTAAAAAGTATTTTCATATCCTCAACAGTATCTATAGCTACACCAGCTTTACCCACATCACCCATTACCAAATCATCATTTGAGTCATATCCCCTATGTGTTGGCAAATCAAAAGCAACTGAAAGACCTTTTTGACCAGACTCTAAATTCTTTTTATAAAATTCATTGGACTCCTCAGCGGTTGAAAATCCAGCATACTGCCTTATCGTCCAAGGTCTATTTGTATACATTGATGCTTTTGGACCTCTTGTATAAGGCCATTGGCCAGGAAGAGAGTTATTCTCAACAAATGAAAAGT
>CACMAQ010000048.1:0-2824 GCA_902611715.1 uncultured Pelagibacteraceae bacterium
CTCTTAAGTCATCCAGCGATATATACATCAGGATCTACTGATCATAAAAGTGATCTTCTTAATAATAATAAAATACCTGTAATTAAGACTAATCGGGGAGGAAAATATACTTATCATGGCCCTGGACAAAGAGTTGTCTACCTTATGATCAATTTAAATAATAGAAAAAAAGACATTAAGTTTTTTGTAAACCAACTTGAAAAATTGATCATAGAAATTTTAAGTAATTTTCACATTGTTGCAGAAGCAATACCTGATCATCATGGAGTATTCGTTAAAAAGGATAATGGTCAACTCTATAAAATTGCCAGTATCGGTCTAAAGGTAAAAAAATGGGTTACTTTCCATGGTTTTTCAATAAATATAAATCCAAATTTAAGTCACTACGAAGGTATCAAGCCATGCGGAATGAGTAGCAAATTTGTAACTAGTTTTTCAGATTTAGGTTATAATATAAAGAGTAAGGAAATTGATAAAACAATTGAAAAAACTCTAGTTAAATATTTTAATTAATATGAACTTTACTTCTGTAAAAAATAATAAAAAAACTATCAATCTCAAAAATAAAAATAAGAACTATGAAGTAAATGCTCAATGGCTTTATGAGCATAGTACGAACAGCGAGATAAGAGATAATTATACTAATCAATTATTAATAGAAGCCGCGGAGATAGATGAACATTTATACGTTAAATCAGCCAAAATAAATAAAAATGTTTTACAAATTCAATTTTCAAATAATTCAAAACATTCGTATCAATTTGACTATCTCTACAATCAACTAGAATTTGAAGAATTTAAGTCTATTAAATGTTTATGGAATAATGAAAGTATTAAAATTCCAAAATATAACTTTCTACTATTAAATGAAAAAATGTTATCTGACATTTTATTATCTGTTGAAACATTTGGTTTTTGTTTAGTCAGAAATATTCCAAAAACTAAGAATGGTTTAAATGAACTTGTGAAACTTATTGGGCCAGTTAAAAAAACAAATTGGGGTGGTATTGCTGATGTAAAAAACATAAAACAAGCCTATGACTTAACTATGACAACAAGAGCACTCGAGAATCATACTGACAATCCATATCGCTTCCCTACACAAGGTTATATTTTTTTACATTGTATAGAAAACGCTTCAATAGGTGGAGAAAATACAATAGTTGACGGTTTTAATGTTGCAAAAATTCTGCGAGATAGACATAAACAATTCTTTAATACGCTTACAACTTTCAATACCTTTTTTAGATATAAAGATGAAAATGCCTGGTTAGAAAATAAATGTAAGCTGATCGAGTTAGATGATATGAATAATGTAATACAAGTAAGGTACAACAATAGAACTGAATTAATTCCATTCGATAAAAATAAAAAAATAAACAATTATATTAATGCAAGAAGAAAGTTATGGGATTTAATTAAGGATAAAAAAAATAATATTCGCATTAAACAACGACCAGGTGACATGTTAATTTTAGATAACTATCGTGTATTGCATGGAAGGGGTGCATATAGAGATACTAAAAATCTTCGCTACTTTAGACAAGGCTACATGGATAGAGATATTTTTCAGAGCAAATTAAAAACTTTGGCTATTTAGAAAATAGAATTAGCTCCTCATCAGCGCCCACGCTATCACCTGGCTTTATTAGAACTTTATCAATTACGCAGTCTTTTTCACTTTTTAAAATATTTTCCATCTTCATGGCTTCAATGATTAGCAATTGATCTCCACTTTTAACTTTTTGACCTTCAGATACGTCTACTGACTTGATTAGACCAGGCATTGGAGAAATTAATTTTTTTGATAAATCTTCTAATTTTATTTTTGGCATAAGCCTTATGTAAGTTTCATGTTGCTTACTTACAACTATGGTCTGACATCTACAATCATAGTAACTGACATCCGAAGAGTTAAGGTTTACAAGTTTATTTAATTTAAAATACTCTATTTGATGATTTATACTTACCTGACATAACCTCTCGTTTAGCTTTATAGATGTTTCAATCTCATACACTTTTTTTTCTATTTTAAAGGTTCCATAAAATCTTTCTTTTTCAAACTTAGATTCTGTAACTTTGAGGTTAAGAAAATCTTCTCCTACCTTTATTACAAAATCATTTGAAGTTAGTATCTTGCTTTTTAATTGGAATATAAATAAAACCTGGGCAAAAATTGCAATTCTATGTTTCTTATATTCACTTAAATTATGATTAGAATAGTAACCCCTAGGGAATTTTTCTTTGATAAAATTTGTACTTATTTTGCCGTTTCTAAATTTTTTGTCATCTAAAATTGAGATCAGAAATTCAATATTATTCTCAACTCCTGATAAGTAGTAATTTTGCAGTGACTTGATCATTAAGTCTATTGCAGTTGCTCTATCCTTACCATGAACCGCTAACTTTGATATCATAGGATCATAAAATAAAGAAACTTCAGATCCAGGATTTATTCCTGTATCATTTCTAATAATTTGATCTTTATCCTCGATTTTTGATGGCTCTATGTATTCAGTCACTCTACCAATTGAAGGTAAAAAATCTTTAGTTGGATCTTCGGCATAAATACGAGACTCAACTGACCAACCTTTAAGGTTAATATCTTTTTGTGATATATTTAATTTTTTATTATCTGCGCAATAAATCATTTGTTCAACCAGATCTACGCCTGTAACAAGCTCAGAAACAGGATGTTCAACTTGAAGTCTTGTGTTCATCTCGAGAAAATAAAAATTTTTGTTAGCATCTACTACAAATTCTACGGTCCCCGCTGAGTCGTATTTAACTTCCTTTGCAAGGGTTAAAGCTTGTGCAGCCATTT
>CACMAQ010000049.1:0-2734 GCA_902611715.1 uncultured Pelagibacteraceae bacterium
ACGAACATGGTGACGATCATGCAGACGGTCACGGAGATCATGGCGATCATGGATTTGAATGGGCAGGAGTTTTCGACTTAACTGAAGGAACTTATAATTGGTCATTTGCAAAAGTAGGTGGTGAATATGCTGACCCTGCGATGAAAATGGTGATCCTTATGTCTGATGAGATTGAGTCCTCTGAAGAGAGAGCTGAAGAATTATTAGAATCAAGCAGTTCAAAGGATAGAAATCATAGTAGTACACTTTCTGCCAATGACTCAGCTTTCATGTTAAATTTTGACGAAAGTAGGGAAACTACAGTTTTTAACGTTGAGATTAAAGAAGCTGGAAAATATGCATTCTTCACAGAGCATATGCCATTTGAGTTTGAAGCTGATGAACACTTTTTCAAGGATTTATCTGGTAACGATGTCGAACCTATTGCTCAAGAGCCAGACTCTGGACATCATGATCATCATCACGGACATGCGCATGGAGAATTTGATATTCACTTTTGGCTTGATCCTGAAATTGCAAAAACAATTGTAATGATTGTATCTAGTGAACTTTCAGAACTTGATCCCTCAAACGCGTCAATTTACAATTCAAACGCGACAAAAGCTTTATCTGAAATTGATCAATTAATAGCGGCTACAAGGGGTAAAATTAATAGTAATGCTAAATACGTAGTATTTCATGATGCTTATCAATACTTCGAAAAAAGATTTGGTATAGAAGTTGTTGGAGCCTTAACTGTTAATCCTGAAGTTTTACCAGGCGCAAAACAATTATCTGAAATAAGAGAAGCTATTGAACATGAAAATGTTAATTGTCTATTTTCTGAACCACAATTTAACCCAGCTATTGCAGAGACAATTGCAGCTGATACAGGTGTAAAAGCCGCGGTTATCGATCCACTAGGGGCAGAATTAGAATTAGGAAAAGATCTATATTTTGAACTTATAAATGATCTCTCTTCTTCATTTGAAAATTGCTAACTCTACAAAATATTTTTCATGAGCTTATTTAAAGCTGACAATCTAGAATCTTTAAAAGAATTCAAGGATACTGACTATAAATTAGGTATATTGGAGCGTGAACAACCTGAGGGTGCAGGTTCTTTCTTTCAAAAATTAATGAAAAATGACTTTGGAATTGAGGGCACTCTTAGTTCAATTAATTTGAAAGAAGATTTAAAAAATTTGGTCCAGAAAATAATTCCTAACCAGTTAAGTTCAACTGAGTTTTATAATTATTGGCTTGCAGATATGGAAACCGTTTGCAGAACATTCTTACTGATTGAAAAAACTGATACACTTTGCTTTTGGCTTGGGACAAAACGAGAGTGTAGACGTTATCATGTTGATAACGTACTAAGACGTCTTTTGGTCACTTATGCTGGACAAGGTACAGAATGGATACAAAATCAGGATGCTGACCGTCTAGCCTATGAGGCAGGTGAACCAAATGAAAAGATCGTTAGAGATAAAAGTAAATTACATTTCATTGATAAATGGAACATTGCAATATTTACCGGTGGTAGCAATGGTATACTTCATCGCACACCTGATTCTGCTCTAAATGGTCCTTCAATATTAATGAAACTTGATCATCCGGAGTATTTAAATTCTGTATATTCTTCAGAAGTTCTTAAATTAAATTAGATTAAATTAAATCAAACTTTTTTTTCTCAAAATCATACGTCTCTATAGATCCAGATCCAATATCATTCCAAACCCCATAAAGCATAATTTCACCTGATTTTACTTCAGTATTTATAAAGGGATATTTACTTAAATTCTCTAATGATACGATAATGCTTTCTTTCTCCATGTACTTAACTTTCTCATCGTTTCCTTCGCCTGAAACGTTATCGTACACTGGTTTTAGTAACTTAAGCCAATTAGAAATTGATGAGTTATCATCAAAATTATTTTCATGACACATATGATACCCATTCTTTATACCCCCACATCCTGAGTGCCCAATTATAATAATATTTTTAATATTTAATGCCGTTACACCAAATTCGATAGCTGCAATTGTTCCGCTATGTTCCGTTAATTGACTATAGGGTGGTACTATATTAGCAATATTTCTATGAACTAGCATTTCACCAGCTTTTGATTTGAATATAGCATTCGGATCAACCCTTGAATCTACGCACGATATGATCATGTATTTAGGTGACTGACCTTCTTTTGCAAGTCTTTCAAAGTGATCTTTTTCTTGCGCGAAAGAGCTTTCTTTCCAGTCTCTGTATTTATTGATGAGATCTTTTGGTAACATTTACTTATTTATTTTTTTATCCAAATTGGTGAAGACCAAGCCATCTCACGCATAATTTTTGGATAATTTTTAGCAGGTTTTTCATCAATTCTAATACTATCATAAGTTGACCAACGACAAGTAGGATTTTCAATAGCTCTTGCATAATAAAATGTATTTTGATCAGGTGTATATTCAGTATCAGTCCAAATTACTTCTAATCGATCAGATCCAAAGTTTTCATCGAAAGAACAATTTTCAAAATTTACACTTGCTTTAGTTTCCTTACATTTGTTTTTTCTATTATTTATTTCTCTATCATCGCTACAAATCACATCGTAAACAATTTCATTTATTTTTCCATTCTCTGTCCACCCTTTGATAATTTGAATTTTGTCTAGAGGAGCACTCAACGAATCTCTTTCAGCAGTAATATAGAATTTAGGTTGTTGCATCGAGCCATTTATTACTGTACTTCCCATTG
>CACMAQ010000050.1:0-2317 GCA_902611715.1 uncultured Pelagibacteraceae bacterium
GGGAGGCAAAAAAATACCTCAAATACATATTATTGATATTTCCGCATCGCAAAATAGTTAATCAATTATTGATTTAGACCGATTATTAGATATATAAATAAGATATAGGGTCCCTTCGTCTAGCGGTTAGGATATCTGGTTTTCATCCAGAAGATCACGGGTTCGAATCCCGTAGGGACCGCCATTTTTATGGCTTTATCTGTGACAAAATGTCAGTAAAACATCCATTTTATAGTATTTAATTTCTATAAATAAATATTATCTATTTAGTATGACTGAAATGTTTAAGCACTATAAACCGGTAAACAATAGTGACCGTATAGCTCTTTTATTCACAAAAGCCCTTCGTCTTTTCGCTGATCTTTTCTTTAAAAAACGTTACGGGCACAGAGCGGTTATATTAGAGACTGTAGCCGCTGTTCCTGGAATGGTTGCCGGCATGCTTAATCATTTAAAAAGCCTTAGAAATATGGAGCAAGATAGAGGCTGGATCAAAACACTTTTAGATGAAGCTGAGAATGAAAGAATGCATTTAATGACTTTTATTAATATTGCAAAGCCATCAGTTTTTGAGAGATTTTTAGTGATAATAGTGCAAGGAATATTTTTTAATCTTTATTTTGTAATGTATTTAGTTTCACCTCGCACTTGTCATAGGATTGTGGGTTATTTTGAGGAGCAAGCAATTGTAAGTTATACTGAATATTTAGATGAAATTGAAAATGGAAATATTGAAAACGTAAAAGCACCTCAGATAGCAATCGACTATTGGGGTTTATCACAGTTTGCAAAATTAAAAGATGTTATCATTGCTGTTAGAAACGATGAGATGGGTCACCGTGATGTTAACCATGAATTTGTAACACTTATTGATCAAAAAGACCATAAAGAGGCTTATACAGATTCAAAGGAAATACTCTCAAAAGATAATACTAAATAAGTTTACAATGTTGGAATTTGGAATTTTTCTACATTCTTTAATTATTGGATTTATGATTTTTTTTATGTCTGTTGTAACACCCTCTGTATTTTCAATTTTAAATGAAGATGAGGCAGGAAAGTTATTACGAGTTATTTTTCCCAGGATGTTCACTTACGGGTTAATCATTACTATTTTATCGAGTGCTGTTTTTTTTGTTATTAGTATGATTGATTTTCTAATTATTTCACTGGTATCCGCTGCATTCTTTTTAATCAATCTCATTTATCTAACTCCTAGAATCAATATTTATAGAGATAAATTTAAAAGTGGTATTATTGAGGCTGAAAAAAAATTCAAAATGGTTCATTTATTTTCTGTTGTTTTATTTATCTCACAGCTTTTTGGATCTATCTTTATAGTATTTGTATATTTTTATTAGGAGGAAAACATGAAAATTTTGAAAACATTGGAAGATGCAAAGCTTATTATAGTTGATCTTGAGGTCAATTTAGGCAATCAGAAAAGGAGTGCTCCTACTTTGTGTGCGCAGTATGATGGAAAAGTTATTCCCCTAAGTACAGCTCATGATGGAAGACCCATACTCATGAACATTGATAATGCGATTAAGTAAATGAATTTTCTTAGCCTGTATATTCTCTGATAAAGATTTCTGCCTTATGTAGTATTCTTTTCTTTCGATCTTGTTTCATTTTATCAAATACATTTACCATCATATTTAGTCTTGGGTTGCTACTAAAGAACTTTCTATTTTTATTTATAAATCTCCAATATAAGCCATCGACAGTCTCACACCACTCCCCTTTTTTGAAATCCATCATTTTCAAATAATAGCTTGAACCACAAATATATGGTTTAGTTGCAAATATGCCTCCATCACTAAATAGTCCCATGCCGTAGACATTTGGCACCATCACCCATTCAGAAGAGTCAGTAAACATTTCCATAAACCATTTGTATACAAATTTTGGGTGGATTTCGCATAAGTTCATTAAACTTGAAAGAATCATTAGCCGTTCAATATGATGCGTCCAACCAAAATTAAGAGCATTTTTAATTGAATGATCTAAAGGCGGTATGCCTGTTTCACCAGTATACCAATCATTTTTGAATTTTCTTTTATGATTAAAAAAATTAGATGATTCCATTTTAGGCGAGTAGTTGTGATAAATTCCTCTCATAAATTCTCGCCATCCGATAACTTGTCTAATGTATCCTTCAAGTGAATTTAAACTTACCTTTCCTTTATATTTTTTTAATCTATTGATTATTTCTTCGGGTGTAATCAACCCTGTATTAATAAGCGGACTTAATGCGCTATGAAACAGTATGTTATCTCTTTGACTTACCGCATCTTCATAGTCTCCAAATAAATTT
>CACMAQ010000051.1:0-2158 GCA_902611715.1 uncultured Pelagibacteraceae bacterium
TTTTTAAATAACATGATAACTTTTAAATTTTGCAATTATATTTTACTTTTCCTAATCTTATATAGTTGCTCTCCCATAAATAAGCAACATGGTTATCTATTGGATGATTTACTTATTTCTTCAGAGGAAATATTAAAATTTGAGGTTAAAAGTACTACAAAAAACGAAGTACTTAACACTATGGGTTCGCCATCCATAGAGATACAAGATGTCGAGAATGTATGGATCTATCTTTTATCTTTAAAAGAAAAAAAGGTTTTTGACGAAGACGAATTACTATTTCAGAGTATTTATAGATTTGAATTTGATGATAATGGAATATTAATTGATCAAACCTTATTGACTGCTGATAATTTTAACAAAATCACTTTTGCCTCTGAAGAAACGAAAGTAGATAGAAATGCTTACGGGATTACTGACCAACTCTATGATGCATTCACGAGAGGTCAATAAATTTTTATTACAATGCAGCCAACAATAATAATGCTACAATGTTTGTAATTTTGATCATTGGATTGACTGCTGGACCTGCAGTATCTTTATATGGATCACCGACAGTATCTCCCGTGACAGCAGCTTTATGTGCCTCAGATCCCTTACCACCAAAATTTCCATCCTCAACATATTTCTTAGCATTGTCCCAAGCGCCGCCGCCAGCAGTCATAGAGATTGCGACAAAAATACCTGTAACAATTACGCCGAGCAACATTGCGCCTACTGCTGAAACAGCTGCATTCTGATCAGCAACAATTGAAACAATAAAAAATAATATTATTGGTGACAATACAGGTAACATAGACGGAATTATCATCTCTTTAATTGCTGAACGAGTGAGCATATCAACTGATCGAGAATAATCAGGTTTTGAGTCTCCCGTCATGATACCAGGATTATCAGCAAATTGTTTTCTAACTTCTTCAACTACTGCGCCACCTGCTCTACCTACAGCCATCATTCCCATTGATGCAAACAAATATGGTAATAGCCCACCAATTAATAATCCGACAACAACATATGGATTTTCCAGACTAAAATCAGGTGTTAAGTATTCAACTAATTTTAAATCTTCCACATACGCTGCAAACAAAACAAGCGCACCTAACCCTGCTGAGCCAATTGCATAGCCCTTTGTAACTGCTTTTGTAGTATTTCCAACTGCATCAAGCGCATCTGTAGTTTTTCTAACATTTTCATCTAAATTTGACATTTCTGCTATACCGCCAGCATTATCTGTGACAGGACCATATGCATCAAGCGCAACGACCATTCCAGCTAGTGCAAGCATTGCAGTCACGGCAATTGCTATTCCAAACAAACCAGCCAACTGAAATGTCATTACGATACCAATTACAATAACTAATGCTGGAAGTGCTGTTGCCTCCATAGAAACCGCTAGTCCTTGAATTACATTTGTTCCATGACCAGTTGTAGATGCTTTTGCAACACTTTGAACGGGTCTATAATTTGTTCCTGTATAATATTCAGTTATCCAAATAAGAAGTCCTGTAATTATAATTCCAATTATTGAACAAATATAGAGAGAAGTTCCAGAAAACGTCGTATCACCAAAAGTAAATTCTTTTGACATGTCGCCTAATACTATTTGAGTTACTGGATAAATAAAAATCAATGAGAGAATTGCTGATGCTATAAAACCTTTATATAACGCGCCCATAATGCTTTGAGAGGACCCTAGTCTTACAAAAAAAGTACCTATAATGGAAGCCACCAAACAGCTTCCACCTATCGCCATAGGATAAATAGTCATCATATGGGCTATTTCGCCAGAAAAGAATATTGTAGCTAAAACCATAGTTGCTACAATCGTTACAGCATAAGTTTCAAATAAATCAGCAGCCATACCCGCGCAATCTCCAACATTATCGCCAACATTATCAGCTATAACCGCAGGGTTTCTAGGATCATCTTCAGGAATACCCGCTTCAACTTTTCCAACTAAATCAGCTCCAACATCTGCCCCTTTAGTAAAAATTCCACCGCCAAGTCTTGCAAATATTGAAATAAGTGATGCGCCAAACCCTAGGGCAACAAGTGCATGCTTGAGTGTTTCCTCAGATACAGAGTAAGAATCTAAAATAGCGTAGTAAACTGATATAGATAATAATGCCAAACCAGCAACAAGCATTCCAGTTACAGC
>CACMAQ010000052.1:0-2066 GCA_902611715.1 uncultured Pelagibacteraceae bacterium
CCAATGCAAGTATTGGTGATACGAATCCTGGTACAGAAAGCGCAACGGTCTCACTCATAAGACCTTTTTAATTTTTAATAAAATTATTAGAAAATTGCTCAGGATCAAAATCAGTAAGATCACTGATTTGCTCACCACTACCAATTGCTAAAATTGGTATATTTGTTTTATTTGAAATTGATACAAGTGTCCCTCCTGCTGCATTGGAATCAAATTTCGTCATAATAATCCCAGTTATCTTTGTAAATTTATTAAATTCTTCCACTTGTTTTAAGGCATTTTGCCCTGTTGTGGCGTCAATTGATATTATTGAGTCATGAGGAAGTGTTTCATCGTGTTTTTTAAGCACTCGGTCAATTTTTCCTAATTGATCCATTAAATCAGTTTTGTTCTGAAGTCTTCCAGCTGTATCAATTATAACTACGTCAATATTATTTTTATTTGCATATTCAATTGACTTGAATACTACACTTGCTGGGTCAGATTTATCAGAATCTCTTATAAAGTCCGTCCCTATTTTATCAGCCCATTCATTCAATTGTTCCGTAGCCGCCGCTCTAAAGGTATCAGCGGCAACCAACAGAACATTTTTTTTTTCTTGTTGAAATTGATTTGCCAATTTTGCAATTGTTGTAGTTTTACCTGAACCATTTACACCTACCATTAATATAACGTAGGGTTTTGTATTATTTTTATAGTCAATTTTCTTTGTATTTGTGGATACAATTTCATTTATAATTTTACTAATAGATGATTGAATTTCTTCCAGCGAAGGAGCATTAGAAAATTTTTCATTTTCTAATTTTGTTGTAATGAGTTCTGATGTTTCAACATCAACGTCAGAAGTAATAAGAAGATCCTCAAAATCATGTATTGTATTTTGATCAATTTTTTGATTTGCAAATACTTTTGCTAGGCCAGATTTTAAACTTTTAAACAATTATATTTCCAATTAAGCCTTCTTGACGCTTTCCAGTGACAAGCATTTTTATTATTTTACCCGCCTCAAAATTATCATCGAGGCAGACCTTAGCAAATGTATCTGACCTCCCCTGATTTTGACTTTCAACAATAAGGTTAATCTCTTTATTCTTTAGCTTATCGTAGTGCTCGGTAATCTTTCTCTCGCCAATATTTCTGAGTATTTTTGCTCTTTTTTTTATAATTTCTCGATCTATTTGAGGCATTCTAGCAGCGGGCGTTCCTTCTCTTGGTGAAAATGGAAATACATGCAAAAAAGTAATATTACATTCGTCTATAAGTCGCACTGAATTTAGAAACATTTCCTCCGTCTCTGTTGGAAATCCAGCAATTAAATCCGCACCAAATACAATATCAGGTCTAACAGTTCTGATGCGATCTATTGCATTAATTGTATCTTCTCTTGAATGTCTTCTTTTCATTCTTTTTAAAATCATATTATCGCCAGCCTGCAGCGATAAATGAATATGAGGAAGTAAACGTTTCTCACTTCCGTAAAGATTTATTAATTCATCATCTATTTCTGCGATATCAAGCGATGACAGTCTCAGTCTGTTAAGTTGAGGCAACTTATTAAGAATAATTTTTACTAATTTTGACAATGAAATTTTTTTCTCTAAATCACTACCGTAACTTGTGAGATCAACGCCAGTTAGCACTATCTCCTTGTAATTCTTTTTTAGAAGCAACTTTATTTGTTTTACAATATTTTTCGGTTCCACACTTCTTGAATTTCCCCGTCCATATGGAATAATACAAAATGTACACCTATGATCACATCCATTTTGTATTTGCACAAACCCTCTTATTCTGTTTTTAACTTTACTTATAATTGGTGAAATTGCCTGTTCATTTTCGAATATATCTCCTACTAAATTTACTGGCTTATTACTCTCTCTTATAGTTTTATAGGTTAAGGATTCTAATTTTTCTTTATTTCCAATGATGGAGTCAACTTCGCTCATTGCCTCAAAATCTTTTTTATGTATCTGTGCAGCACAACCAGTAAGAACGACTTGACTTTGTTGATTTTCTTTTTTTACTTTCCTGATTTCATTTTTCAGATCAGCAATAGTTTTATTTGT
>CACMAQ010000053.1:0-2019 GCA_902611715.1 uncultured Pelagibacteraceae bacterium
TGCTGGCGCTTTAGAATTCGTTGATATGAATAATAAAAAAGTCAAAATAGAGACTGAACTCCCCGATCACTTTAGAAAATACTTATAAATTGATAATTCAGAAATATTATATAAGATAGTTACTTCATGAGTGATATCATCAAATTATTAGAGAAAAAGCGTGAAGAGGCTAAACTGGGTGGAGGAAAAAGACGAATTGACTCTCAGCACGCAAAAGGCAAATTAACAGCAAGAGAACGAATAGAGGTACTTTTAGATCAAGATACTTTTGAAGAATACGATATGTACGTGGAACATCGTACTAATGACTTTGGCATGGCCGATCAGAAGTATGCAGGTGATGGAGTCGTTACTGGTAGTGGAAAAATAAATGGAAAATTAGTATACGTTTTCAGTCAAGACTTTACAGTTTTTGGGGGCTCACTATCTGAAGCTCATGCAGAAAAAATATGCAAGATAATGGATATGGCAATGAAAGTTGGCGCTCCTATTATTGGCATAAATGATTCTGGTGGCGCACGTATTCAAGAAGGCGTTGCCTCTTTAGCTGGTTATGCAGAGGTGTTTCAACGAAATGTTCTTGCCTCTGGAGTTGTTCCTCAAATTTCAGTCATTATGGGTCCATGTGCTGGAGGAGCTGTGTATTCACCCGCAATGACAGATTTTATATTTATGGTTAAAAATACCTCATTCATGTTTGTGACTGGCCCAGATGTTGTAAAGACCGTGACACAAGAAAATGTTACGCAAGAGGAATTAGGGGGCGCTAAAACACATACTTCAAAGTCTTCTGTAGCTGATGGAGCATTCAACAATGATATTGAAACACTTCAGGAAGTAAAAAGTCTTATTGACTTGTTGCCTTCAAGCAATCGGGAAAAATCCAAAAATATTAGAGATAGTTTTCAAGACCTAAGTCCAGATTACTCTTTAGATACGCTTGTTCCTGAAAACGCAAATAAACCATATGATATGAAGGAACTAATTAATAAAGTTGTTGATAATAATTATTTTTTTGAAATTCAGCCTGACTTTGCAAAAAATATTATCACTGGTTTTGGGAGAATTGAGGGAAGAACAGTCGGATTTGTGGCAAATCAGCCTTTAGTTTTGGCAGGATGTCTTGATATAGACTCTGGTAAAAAAGGAGGCAGGTTTGTAAGATTTTGTGATTGTTTCAATATACCAATTGTAACTTTTGTTGACGTACCGGGTTTCTTGCCAGGAGTATCTCAGGAACACAATGGTATCATTAAAAATGGTGCCAAGCTTTTATACGCTTATGCTGAAGCAACCGTTCCTAAAATTACAATAATAACTCGTAAGGCTTACGGAGGTGCATATGTCGTAATGGCTTCAAAGCATTTGCGGGGTGATATTAATTATGCATGGCCAAGCGCAGAAATTGCAGTCATGGGTGCAAAGGGAGCTACTGAAATTTTGTTCAGAAATGAAATTAAGGATAAAAAGAAAATTGATAAGAGAGCACAAGAATATACAGATCAGTTTGTAAATCCATTTATTGCTTCAAAGAGAGGATTTATAGACGATGTAATAAGACCACATTCAACACGTCGTCGTATAGCGACAGCACTTGAAAATCTTAAAGATAAAGAATTATCTTCTCCCCTAAAAAAACACGATAATATACCATTATAATTAATGATTAAAAAAATTCTAATTGCGAACAGAGGAGAAATTGCGTGCAGAGTTATACGAACAGCAAGAAAGTTGAATATTAATACGGTAGCTGTTTATTCTGATGCTGACAAAGATTCTTTATTTGTTAAACAGGCAGATGAGTCTTACCATATAGGAGGCTCTCAGCCAGCTGAGTCTTATTTAGATATTAATAAAATCATTAATATTGCAAAAAAATCAAAGGCTGACGCAGTTCATCCAGGATATGGATTTTTGTCTGAAAATTCAGCTTTTGTTAAAAGACTGGCTAAAGAAAAAATAAAATTTATAGGACCCAATCCTAATGCTATAAAAAAAATGGGAGACAAAATTGAGTCT